>DASSYU010000514.1:0-5939 GCA_035703125.1 Pseudolabrys sp.
TGGCCAGAGCCATGGCGTGTTCCAGGGCAAGATCGTGGTCGAGCCGCACGCACAGAAGACCGACGCCAAGATGATGACGCGCGCACTGCTGCTGTCGGAGGATGCCGAGGCCGACAACAAGCCGGAGCTGGAAATCTTCGCCGACGACGTGGTCTGCGGCCACGGTGCCACCGCCGGCGCGCTCGATCCTGGATTGAAGTTTTATCTGATGTCGCGCGGCATTTCCGAGAAGGAATCCGAAGCGCTACTGATCGAAGCCTTCATCGACGAGACCATCGAACAGATCGCGCATGAGGGTATTCGCGACGCGCTGAAGTTTGCCGCGCTCAAATGGCTCGGGACGCGAGGTTGACCATGCATCCGGCGGTCAGCAACGGCTCCTACGACGTCGCCCAGATCCGCAAGGATTTTCCCGCGCTGGCGCTCAAGGTCTATGGCAAGCCTCTGGTCTACCTCGACAACGCTGCTTCGGCGCAAAAGCCGAAAGCGGTGCTCGACCGACTCACGAAGGCCTATACCGAAGGGTACGCCAACGTGCATCGCGGCTTGCACTACCTCGCCAACGAAGCGACCGAAGCCTACGAAGGCGCGCGTGAGACGGTGCGCGCCTTCCTCAATGCCGGACGCAAAGAAGAGATCATCTTCACGCGCAACGCCACGGAAGCGATCAATCTCGTCGCCTATACCTTTGCGCGCGAGCGCATCAAAGCGGGCGATGAAATCGTGCTTTCGATCATGGAGCACCACTCGAATATCGTTCCCTGGCACTTTCTGCGCGAAAGGCAGGGCGCGGTCATCAAGTGGGCGCCGATCGACGAGGACGGCAACTTCCTGCTGGATGAATTCGAGAAGCTGCTGACGCCCCGCACCAAGATGGTGGCGGTCACGCACATGTCGAATGCGCTCGGCACCGTCGTTCCCGTGAAGGAGGTCGTGCGCATCGCGCATGCGCGTGGCATCCCGGTGCTGGTCGACGGCGCGCAGGCGGCGGTGCACCTCGACGTCGACGTTCGGGACATTGACTGCGATTTTTACGCCTTCACCGGCCATAAGCTTTACGGGCCGACCGGCATCGGCGCGCTTTATGGCAAGTACGAGCATCTTGTGGCGATGCCGCCGTTCAACGGCGGTGGCGAAATGATTCATGAGGTGTTTGAGGATCGCATCACTTACGGCGAGCCTCCGCACAAATTCGAGGCGGGGACGCCGGCGATCGTGCAGGCGATCGGGTTCGGCGCGGCGCTCGACTATGTCAACTCGGTGGGCAAGGCGCGCATCCGAGCGCATGAAGATGCGCTGGTCAAATATGCCCACGAGCAGCTCGGCAAGATCAATTCATTGCGGATTATCGGCAAGGCGCCTGACAAAGGCCCGATCGTGTCGTTTGAAATGAAGGGTGCCCACCCCCACGACGTTGCAACAATCATAGACCGGGGTGGTGTGGCGGTTCGCGCCGGCACGCATTGCGTGATGCCTCTGCTCGCACGCTACGGATTGACAGCCACGTGCCGAGCCTCATTCGCGATGTACAATACCAGGGATGAAGTCGATACTCTTGCTGCTTCGCTTGTAAAGGCCCAGGAATTCTTCGCATGACCGACGATACGATCCAAAATACGCCAGTTGCGGAAAAACCGCCGGAGAACGCGACGGTCATCGGCTCTCCGGCGCTTCCGCAGGACGAGCTTAACAAGCTGACCGACGACATCGTTGCGGCGTTGAAAACCGTTTACGATCCCGAAATCCCCGCCGACATCTATGAGTTGGGATTGATTTACAAGATCGATATCGGCGACGACCGTGGCGTAAAAGTCGACATGTCGCTCACGTCGCCGAACTGTCCGGCGGCGCAGGACCTGCCGATCATGGTCGAGAACGCCGTGTCGAGCGTTCCCGGCGTGAAGGAAACCAAGGTGGAGGTCGTCTGGGATCCGCCGTGGGACCCCAGCCGGATGTCGGATGAGGCCCGTCTTGTGCTCAACATGTGGTAATCTGTAATTATTCGCCTACATAAGATTCGATGAGGACGAAGTGGCTACGGCACGACCCAGACCCCAGGTGATGCGGCTGACTGAAGCCACAGCGTCGCGCATCAAGTCAGTGATGGCGCAGGCGGGTAAACCTGTGGCTGGCGTCCGGGTTGGCGTGAAAAACGGCGGCTGCGCGGGAATGGAATATACGATGGAGTATGCCGACGCCGTGAAGCTGACCGACGAGGTCGTCGAGGACAAGGGCGTCAAGATCCTGATCGACCCGAAGGCCGTCTTGTTCCTTCTCGGCACGGAGATGGATTACAAGACCGAAAAGCTGTCGGCCCAGTTCGTCTTCAAAAATCCGAATCAGACCAGCGCATGCGGTTGCGGGGAATCCGTGCAGCTTACACCGGCGAAGGCCGAGGACTAGGGCCGTCAGGCAACCTGCACGGTTGCGTTCGGCGCGGCAACCTCGGGGTCGGTTTCGCAAACAACGCGGTTGCGGCCGTTCCGTTTTGCCGCATAGAGGCAGCTGTCCGCGCGTTCGATCAGCGACTGTGGCGTATCGCCTTTGCGTAGAGCCGCAACACCGATCGAAATGGTCACATGTCCGAGGTGCTCTCCGGTCGAGCGCTTCATGAGCTCCTTCGACATCACTTCCTTACGTATGTGATCGGCAACAGTAATCGCCGCGCGCAGAATTGTACTCGGCAGGACGACAGCGAACTCTTCGCCGCCGTAACGATCGGCGGTGTCTTTGCCTTTGACGTTATTCTTCACCGACATCGCAACGAGACGCAGGACCTGGTCACCTGTCAGATGGCCGAAGCTGTCGTTGAAGGCCTTGAAATGATCGACGTCGGTCAGCATCAGGGACAACGGCTCGTCTTTGCCGGTCGCGTCAGCGATAGCCTTCTCCAGCGCGGTGTCGAAATATTTTCGATTGGCGAGTTGCGTGAGCGGATCAGTCAGGCTCTCGGTGCGGACGGCCTCTAGACTTACCTGAAGATCATTGATTTCCTTCTTCGACGCAATCAGCCGCTCTTCCAGCTGCTGGTTGGAACGCTCCATCGCCTTGGTCGTCGCCACGAGGTTTTCGACGATGATCCGCAGCCCTTCGCGATCCTTTGAAAGAGCGAGCTGCTGGCTCGCGCCAGCGAGGCTTTCGGTATAACTGCTCGCGGTACCGGCGACCGCATCGATCATCGACATGACCTGGTCGATCTCGGACTTGACCTGGCTGCCCACCTCATCGATGCGTTCGGTCAGACGCGAAGGTGAAAGGTAGCTGTCGTAAATCTGAGCGAGATCCGCTTCCGTGATCGTGCCCTTCGCCTTGAGCATCGCGTTGATCTGCGCGTTTAGCGCAGGGTGATAGCCCGTCGCGTAGGTGTACCAAATTTCGTAATTGCGCGGGTTATTGGCGTGCCGCAACGCCTTCATCTGCCCAAGGGCGATTTCGGCGAATCCCGTTGTGCGTTCGTACTCTTCGGTACGCCCGGTCATTGCTAAGATCCCCGAATGCAGGCTTGGCCTGCAGAGGACGGCCGCACGGGCGTCTCTCTGGCGCGGACGGTATGCGACGGAAATGAACGACCGGTAAATTTGGAACTCGCGCACTGCAATGCGGCACGAGCTCTCGATGGGACTGAGATCGCCTCTACTAGGCTTTGCCCGACACCGGGCGGAGCAGGAAGGCCGGTAAGTGGCCGCCGCTGTCATCCTCGACCGGCTGAGATGGCCGCACCCTCTGCGGCTGCCTTTTCTTCCCTGCCGAGCGGGACGGCTGGTGCCCACGCCGCTGGCGCGGCGACGAATTTTGCGGGGATTGGTCCGCCTCCGGGGCGAGGCGAATTTCCGCGGAAAGCTCGGAAGGCGCTGGCTTGTCCATCCATGGAATTGTCTGGCCAATCAGCCGCTCGATGGCGCCGACGGCCTTGCCGTCGATCGGTGCGACAATCGTGATCGCGGTGCCGCTTCTCCCGGCCCGCCCGGTGCGGCCGATGCGATGGACGTAATCATCGGGGTGGTGGGGCACGTCAAAATTGAAGATGTGGCTCACCTCCGGGATGTCGAGGCCGCGCGCCGCAACGTCCGAGGCAATGAGCAATTCCGCTTCGCCGCGGCGAAACCGGTCGAGGGCCGCTGTGCGTGCGGACTGATCCAGGTCGCCGTGCAGGGCCACCGCATTGAATTTGTGGCGCAAAAGTGAACGATGAAGATTGGCAACTTCGCGTTTTCGGTTGCAGAAGATGATTGCGTTCTTGAAGTTGTCCACGGACCGGATCAGCCGGCGCAGCGTCTCGCGTTTTTCATGCGGATCACGCCCAGTCGCGACCAACAGCTGGATGATCGTCGCGGCGGTGGTGGCGGGTTTGGTCACTTCGACACGCACCGGATTGTGCAGGAATGTGTCGGCGATGCGCTGAATTTCCGGCGGCATCGTCGCGGTGAAAAACAAAGTTTGCCGGGTGAACGGCACGAGCTTTCCAATACGCTCGATATCGGGAATGAAACCCATGTCGAGCATACGGTCAGCTTCGTCGATGATCAGAAGCTCGCATCCCGACAGGAGCAGCCGGCCACGCTCGAAATGGTCGAGCAACCGGCCGGGTGTGGCAATCAGCACGTCAACCCCGCGTAACAACTTTGCGTCCTGATCGTCGAACGACACGCCGCCGATGATCAGCGCGACGTTGAGCTTGTGGTTCTTGCCGTATTTTTCGAAGTGGTCGGCAACCTGAGCAGCAAGCTCACGCGTCGGTTCCAGGATGAGCGTACGCGGCATGCGCGCGCGAGCGCGGCCTTGTTCGAGCATCGTGAGCATCGGCAGCACGAAGGCCGCGGTTTTGCCCGTGCCGGTCTGCGCAATGCCGAGCACGTCGCGCCGCGCCAATACGTGCGGGATAGCCTGGTCCTGAATAGGTGTTGGGGATTTGTAGCCGGCCGTTTCGATAGCCGAAAGAACTTTGGCGGATAAGCCGAGATGAGAAAAAGCCATATAACCTCAGAGATCGCCCAGATCGCGCCGGACTGGAAAAACCGATAGCAATGCGCGGGGACGACCGAATCTTCACGTCTGATCGGTTGCCCGGAACATAGGGTGCGATGCGCTAAAGTCAATGCTGCAAGACAGCATAAGTCGTATTAATTCTTAATCTTTTCGGAGCTTAGGGTGCCGCGAGCAAGCAGTGATGTCGCTGCCGCTTTAGAGAACCGAAGCTATGCAGAGCGCTAATGATACCGCCGGAGTGATTGCGCCGCCACCACTGCTGGCACTAGGAACGATTGTTCTGGGCCTACTGCTTGATTGGCTTTTGCCAGCCTATGTGCTGACCGTGTTTTTGTCAGGCACGGTCCGGATGATCCTTGGTGCTGCGTTTGTCGGTGCCGGTCTGGCACTCGTTATTGCGGCCAATGTCGTTTTCCGTGCCGCTGGCACACATCCAGAACCTTGGAAGCCGTCTACTGCTTTGGTGACAGACGGGATTTTCGCGTGGCTGCGAAATCCCATGTACGTTGGCGGTACAGTTTTTCTCGTGGGTCTCGCGGTTCTGCTTGCCTCCGATTGGATGCTTGTCATGACCATTGGTTTTTTCGTTGTTCTGCACTTCGGTGTTGTAAAGCGCGAGGAGCGGTATCTCGAAGCAAAGTTCGGGGAAACTTACCGTCAGTACCGTAATCACGTGCCGCGCTACGGCTGGCCCGGGTGAAGGCGCTCAAGAATTTGTGCAACGGTTTCCGGTCTTCATCCCTTTGCCAGGCTGGCAGCCGCCGCCTATAGGAACACTAGAGGCAGGAACGTTCCCATGCGCACTCAGGTCGGAATCGTCGGCGCGGGCCCGGCCGGGCTCATGCTTGCACGGCTTCTCCACCTGCAGGGCATTGAATCGATCATTATCGAGAACCGCAGCCGCGACTACATTGAAAATCGTATTCGGGCGGGCCTGATCGAGCATTGGGCGG
>DASSYU010000545.1:0-2093 GCA_035703125.1 Pseudolabrys sp.
GAGAAAAGCCTCGAAAAGCTCGCGCACGGTGCGTTGCGGCAAATCGCGGGTGATAAAGACCAGCCGGGTGCGGTGGTCGTCATCGGGCCAGCGTTCGAGCCGCGCGGTGGGGTGAAATATGTGCTGCACGCCATGCACCACAACCGGCGTATCCGGCATTTCCGCAAGTTTCACGATGCCTTTGACGCGCAAAAGCTTTTCGCCGTGTGTGGCGCGCAATAGCTCGAGAAACATCTCCAAAGTTCCCGACGGGATCGCATCGTCGGCTGTGAGAACAAAAGAGCTGATGTGCTCGTCGTGCCGATTGACGTCGTGATGATGGTGGTGATGGTGGTGGCCATAGGCTTCGGCGGCAAGCCATTTCTTGACGTCAGGGATTTTCCGGTCAGGGTCATAAAGGCCGCTTCCGAGCAGCTTTTCGGCGCTCGCCTCGCCCTTGGCGGCGTCAAGAATCGGTGCCGCAGGATTGAGCGCACGGAGCCGGGCAACAATTCGTTGCCGTTGTGTCTCATCCACAATGTCGGTTTTGGTCAGCACGATGCGGTCGGCAACGGCGGCCTGCTTCACCGCCTCGAGGTGCGCGTCGAACGTCGCCTCACCAACGGTGGCATCCGCGACGGTTATGACGCCGTCCAGACGATAACGTAGGACAAGATAGGGGTGCGACATTGCGGTATGCAGCACCGGCGCCGGATCTGCGAGACCCGTGGTTTCGAGCAGTAGCCGTTTGAACGTGCAGCGCCGGTTGTCGAGGTCGCGTAGCAGCGTCTCTAGCGCGTCGACGAGGTCGCCGCGCATCGTGCAGCACAGGCAGCCCGATTGCAAAAGCACCATGTTGTCGCTGACGTATTCCACCAGCAGGTGGTCGAGTCCGACCTCGCCGAATTCGTTGATGACGACTGCGGTCTCCGCGAGCGCCGGATCTTTCAGCAGCTGGTTGAGCAATGTGGTTTTGCCGGCGCCCAGGAAACCGGTGAGAACGGTGAACGGAATAGGCGTGGGCGGTTTCTTTCGCTCAGCGCTCGGCGCGGGCTCGCTCATTGCGTCGACGAGGTGACTTTCGGTTTGGGCTGCTTTGCCGGCTTTGCCGTTTTGGCGGGCTTCGCGCTGTCTGTCTTCGCGGCCTTTTCTGACGGCGCGCCCTTGGCGGGCTTCTCGGCGCCTTCCTTCTTGGCGGCAGTCTTCTTTTTATTTTTGGGTGCAGCGCTGGCGGTCTGCGAGATGGGATCCGGGTGATCAGCTGGGCCCGTGAACACCACCACCGGCGGCGTGGTTTCGACCGGCGGGCCAAGCACGAATTTGCCGCTGGCCGGCTTCAGACTCGATAACATGAAGGCCTGACCGTTTTCAGACCCGCTATTTGCGGCGGTCGTCGACTCTTCCGGCTCCTCCTCGTTCTCCTCGGAAGGCGGTTTGCGGCGATGTCCACCACACATTTCCTCGCGCAGATTGGGCGGCTGCGCATCGATCGGTGCCAACGCGTCGACCGTGCCGAGCGAGGGCGTCAGCCAGGACAAGCCTCCGCTGTTAAAGCCGCGCTCGAGGAGCTGCGCCGCCTTTTGCGCGCGCACGGCGCCGGACCAGGATCCGAGGATCACCGCGATCAACCGGCGGCCATTGCGTGTGGCGGAGGCGACGACGTTGTAGCCCGACGCGCAGATGAATCCGGTCTTCATGCCGTCGGCGCCCGGATAGCGATCGATGAGCGAATTGTAGTTCCGCATCACGCGGCTACCGTAGCGGATCGACGAAATGTGCCAGTAGCTGTCGTAGTCGGGAAATTCGCGGATGAGCGCGCGCGCCAGGATGCCGAGGTCGCGGGCGGAGGAGATGTGGTTTTCTGCAGGCAAGCCGTTCGGGTTGACGAAATTGCTTTGCGACATGCCGAGCCGACGTGCGTTTGCATTCATGAGATCGGAAAAGCCTGCGATTGAACCGCCGACGCCTTCCGCAATCGCCACCGCAATGTCGTTTGCGGACTTCACCATCAGCATCTTCAGCGCATTGTCGACGGTGACAGTGGCGCCGACCTTGAAGCCCATCTTCGTCGGCTGTTGTGCGGCGGCATTGCGCGATATCGGGAGCAGGGTATT
>DASSYU010000566.1:0-5811 GCA_035703125.1 Pseudolabrys sp.
ATCGCCCGCCTTGTTCTCGAGCGCAAGCTCGAACAACGCGGTGGCATAACGGCCGGCCATGCCGGAGATGGTCTGATCTTCACCTGCCACGGGTACGCTCGTTGCCTCTACTTCATCCACAGGCCGGACGCCGTCGCGGAAGGCGGCGCAAACCATTGGAATCCAAGCGGGAATTCCGATCGCTGGAGACGTCGCGGAAGCCCGCGGAAACCCCCCGAAATCGTGGGCTAGCTAACACAGCGAGCATGATGGTGCAACACGGCGGCCCATTCGCCGCGGTTCGGCCGCGGAGACAGCGGAAGGCTGTCGTCAAATTTGCATCACAGGGTTACCTCGCCAGACCGACACGTGCGCTATAGCGTGCGCTACCGAAGCACCGGCCGGAATTCCCCATCGCAATGCCAAATCCAAACGCGAAAGCAGACAGCGCCGCGACCGCAAGGCTGCTGGTCGTGCTGCTTGCATTTGCGTGGGGGTTGAACTGGATCGCCGCCGCGTTTGCCTTGCGCGAGATATCGCCCTGGAGCCTGCGTTTTGCAGGCTCCAGTATCGGTGCCATCACGCTGTTGGTCGCCGCCGTAATTACCGGACACAATCTGCGAATACCCCGCGGCGAGTACGTGCACATAATGATCGCCGGCTTTCTGAACGTTTCGGCGTTCCAGATCTTTTCAGGCTTTGCTCAGCTGAGCGGTGCGACGTCACGCGCGATCATCATCACATATTCAATGCCGATCTGGACGACACTGCTAAGCCGCATTGTGCTCGGAGAGAAATTCACCGCGGTGCGCGTGCTGGCATTTTGCCTGTGCATCACCGGACTGACGGTCCTGGTTTGGCCGCTGTTCGCCGATGGTTTTCCGTCCTTCGTCTTCTATTCACTTGGATGTGCGCTCAGCTGGACCATTGCGACCGTCTACATAAAGTGGGCGAAGTTGACGATCGAACCGCTCGCCAATGCGGCGTGGCAATTGGTTTTCGGATTCGCCTTCGTCGGATTCGGCACGGTCATCTATGAAGGCTACCCGCATCTCTGGCCGATCCGCACCGAGACATTTCTCGCGGTGATCTACTGCGGATTATTCGGCGTCGGGCTTGCACATTTCCTCTGGTGGTCGATGGTGCACAAGCTGCCGGCGATGACGGCATCACTTGGCTCGCTGTTGGTCCCGGTCATCGGCGTCACCTGTTCGGCTTTACTGCTCGGGGAGCATCTGACCGTGCCCGACATCATTGGCTTTGTGATGATCTTCGCGGCTGCAGCCTGCGTGCTCTTGCAGCCGAACGCGCGCCACGACGAAATGCCCGAGTGATTGCGATGTAAAGGGGAGACCAGATATGGCGTGGCTCTATCTTCTTCTCGCCGGCCTATTTGAGGTCGGTTGGGCCATCGGATTGAAATACACCGAAGGCTTCTCACGTCTCTTTCCATCCTTGCTGACGGTCGCGGCCATGGCACTCAGTCTCGCGCTGCTCGGTCTCGCGTTGAAAAATTTGCCGGTAGGGACGGCATATGCCGTCTGGACCGGTATCGGTGCGGTCGGTACAGCGGTGCTTGGCATAATTTTGTTCAGTGAGCCCGCGACCGCGTCCCGGCTCGTCTGCATTGGCCTGATCGTTTGCGGAATCGCCGGACTGAAGTTTGCGTCGTAACGTCTAGAAAAAACTCTGCGGATCGACGTCCACTTCCAGCCGCACATTGCCGCGCGGCTTGGGCGCCGCGGCAAGCCAAGCGCGCAAGTATGCCGAAAGGTCGAAGGCGCGCGGCGATTTCACCAGCAACCGGAAGCGATGCCGGCCGCGTACGACCGCGATCGGAGCTTCGGCGGGACCGAGTACACGGACATGTTCGTCGCGTGGAGCGGCCTTGGCGAGGGTGCGGCTGTAGGCTTCGGCGGCGTGCCGCTCATTTGCGGTGATGACCAGCCCTGCCAACCGCCCAAATGGCGGATATCCCGTATGCTCGCGCTGTTCGATTTCGTTTTTGTAGAAGGCCTCGCGGTCGCCGGAGATAAGCGCACGCATTACCGGATGTTCTGGTTGGTGCGTCTGCAGGTAGCCGAAACCCCGCCCCTCCTCGCGCCCTGCTCGTCCAACCACCTGATGCAACAACTGAAAAGTACGCTCTGGCGCACGTGGATCGCCGTTACCAAGGCCGAGATCCGCGTCGACGATGCCGACCAGGTTGAGCTTGGGAAAGTGGTGCCCTTTGGCGACAAGTTGCGTACCGATGACAAGGTCGAAGCGTCCCTCGGCGACGTCGTCGAGCTCTTGCCGAAGGCGTTCTACCGATTCCACGAGATCGCTCGACAGCACAAGAATGCGGGCCTGTGGAAATAGCTCAGCCGCCTCCTGTTCGAGCCGTTCCACGCCGGGGCCAACGGCAGCGAGACTTTCAGTAGCGTGGCAATTTGGACATTCCGCCGGTGGCGGAATCGTATATCCGCAGTGATGACACACGAGCCTGCGCCTGAACCGATGGTCGACCAGCCAGGCATCGCAATTCGGACAGTGGAAACGGAAACCGCATGCCCTGCACAATGTGAGGGGCGAATAGCCGCGACGGTTGAGAAACAGCAGCGCCTGCTCGCCGCGCGTCAGCGATATCGCCACGGCTTCGGCCAGCCGCGGTGAAATGAAACGTCCGCGCGGTGGACCCTCGCAACGCATGTCGATCGGTTCGATCGATGGCAGATGCGCGCCGCCGAAACGCTCGGGCAAATGCACATGCCGGTAGCGGCCGCGACGTGCATTCACTTCCGATTCGACCGAGGGAGTCGCTGACGCGAGCACAACCGGAATTTTCGCGATCGAGCCGCGCACGACCGCCATGTCTCGTGCGTGGTAGTGCACGCCATCTTCCTGCTTGTAGGCTGGGTCGTGCTCTTCGTCGACGACGATCAGTCCAAGATCGGCATAGGGCAGGAACAAGGCCGAACGGGCGCCGACAACCACCGAGACTCCATTCGCGGCGACCGCGGCCCAGGTCTGTGCGCGCTTGCGCGGTGAAATTTGCGAGTGCCATTCGGCTGGCCGCGTACCGAAGCGGCTGCAGAAGCGGTCGAGAAACTGGGCGGTCAGCGCAATTTCCGGCATCAGGATCAAGGTCTGCCGCTTGCGCCGGATATTTTCGGCAACTGCTTCGAAGTAGACCTCGGTTTTTCCCGAGCCGGTGACCCCGTCCAGCAAGGTCACCGTATAGCCGCCCTGCTCAACCGTCTTGCGCAACATATCGGCAGCGGCGAGCTGCGCCAGCGAGAATTCCGGCTTGCTGAAATCAGGGTCCGGCGGCAGTGCGATCGGATCGGGCGGAATCACCACGGTTTCGAGCGCGCCCTCATCGACCAGTCCATTGATCACGCTTGTACTGACGCCGGCTTCCTTCGCCGCCGCTCCTTTCGGACGCGTGAGTCCGTCTGCAACAAGTCGGAGCACGCGCGCGCGTGCGGCAGTCATTCGTTGCGGCGGCGGGCCAGCCAAGCGAACGCCGACTTGCTCACGTCCCGGTCCAAGATGTTCGCCCATGCGCAGGGACATACGCAGCACGGTGCCGCGCGACACCAGCGTGTAGCTCGAAACCCAGTCGACGAACTGGCGCAGCTCGGCTTTAAGCGGCGGCACGTCGAGCTTTTCGTCGACGTCTTTCAGCCGGTTGTGTAGCCGCGGATTTGGCGCGGGATTTTCCGCCCAGACAACGCCCATACATTCCCGTGCACCTAGCGACACCGATACCAGATTGCCCGGCGCGAGCTCGAGCCCGGCCGGAACCCGGTAGGAATAGGTCTGGTCAAGCGCCACCGGCACCAGAATATCGACAACGCGCGTGCTCATGGGTTCAGGTCTGGCCGATTCCGCGGCTTTAAGGAAGGGTGAAGAAAGCAGTGTCACTCTTGCCGCGATGACTGCTGCCAAGACACCCACCATGGACGGGTTTCGCGTCGCGCCCGACATCAGTGTCGAAATCGCGCGATGGCTTAGTCATCTCGGCGCCGAGCGTCGCATGTCCGCGAAAACACTGGATGCCTATCAGCGCGACGTGTCCCAGTTCCTGAGCTTTCTGACCGACCATTTGGGCTCCGCACCGACGCTGAAGCAGCTCGCCAAGCTGACCCCGGCCGATATTCGCGCCTTCATGGCCGCTCGGCGAAACGAGGGTGCTGGCAATCGCTCACTGATGCGGACGCTTGCGGGCTGCCGGTCTTTCGCGTGCTTTCTCGAGCGAAACGGGAAAGGAAAAGTTGCCGCCCTGGCGGCGGTGCGCACACCAAAACTGCCTAGAACACTGCCAAAACCGCTGGCCATTTCCGCCGCCAAGAAAATCGCCGACACGGACTTGCGTGAGGGTGAAGAACGCGCGCCATGGATCATCGCGCGCGACGCGGCGGTGCTCGCGCTGCTTTATGGATGCGGCCTCCGGATCTCCGAGGCCCTTGGGTTGAAACGCAAGGACTTCACCGGCAAGTCCGATAGCCTCATCGTCACCGGCAAGGGCAACAAAACGCGGATGGTGCCGGTGCTTCCTCAGGTCACGAAGGCGATCTCCGACTACCTGATGCTCTGCCCATACGAAAATCCTCCGAACGAAGCACTTTTTGTCGGGGCGCGCGGCAAGCCATTATCACCTCGCATTGTGCAGTTGACGATGGAACGGCTCCGCGGTGCGCTCGGGTTGGCCGACACCGCCACGCCGCACGCGTTGCGTCATTCCTTTGCGACGCATCTGCTCGCGCGCGGCGGCGATCTGCGATCCATTCAGGAGCTGCTTGGACACGCTTCATTGTCGACTACGCAGATCTATACAGGGGTCGATGCCGAGCGTTTACTGGAAGTTTATAACAACGCTCATCCGCGCGCGTAACGCGTCGCCTCTTGCACTGCATCCGTTTTACCAGCATCGTGCCCGTGGATTATGGGAGAGGGGCGATGGGTGCGCATGAAAATCTCGAGCATGCTGAGCACGCGGAGCATGCATCACGCTCCAACAAAAAGATCGCCCTGCTGATTTCCGTGCTGGCGCTGTTTCTGGCATTTTCCGAAACGCTGGGCAAGAGTGCACAGACCACGGCTATCGCCGACAACATTAAAGCCTCCGACACCTGGAATTTTTTCCAGGCCAAGACCATCCGGCAGACCAGCCTGCGCATTGCTGCTGAGGCCATGACGGCACAATTGCCGTCAATTGCCCACGAGGAGAATAAGGCAGCGATCAGCAAGCAGATCGAGGCCTGGCGCAATACCGTGAACAGGTACGATTCCGATCCGAAAGAGCAGGATGGCCGCAAGGAATTGCGAGCGCTGGCGGAGAAATACGAGCACGAGCGCGACACATGGTTGGCACGCTACCACCAATATGAATTCGCTTCGGCCGCCTTTCAAATCGGAATCGTGCTTGCTTCGGCTGCAGTCATTACAGGGATTGTCGCGCTAGCCTGGCTGGCGAGCCTCGCGGGCGTCCTTGGCCTTGCCTTCATGGCACTCGGCTTATTGGCGCCTCACGCACTCCATTTGGTCGGGCACTAGCTGCGGACGCGTCCGCCATCAACGTTCAGGGTTTGCCCGGTGATAAAAGCCGCGTCATCGCTGGTCAAAAACGACACGGCGCCGACCAAATCGTCCGGCACTTCCACGCGCTTGATCGCCTGCATCTGCGCGACGGCGGCAAACTCCTCGTCCATGGTCTTGAAGCCCGGGCGCGGTGCACGCACCAAAGTTCCCGGCGAGCGGGTCAGGCCGGGCGCGATCGCGTTTACGGTGATCCCGTCCGCTGCCAGATCGCTGGCAAGTGCGCGCGTGAATCCGACAATGCCGCCC
>DASSYU010000591.1:0-4274 GCA_035703125.1 Pseudolabrys sp.
CCTGAAAAGGCGCCCGACAAGGCCACCACGATCACGATCGACTTCGAAAAGGGCAATCCGGTTGCGATTGACGGAAAAAAGCTCACGCCTGCGGTTCTGCTGAAACAGCTTAACGATCTCGGCAAGGCTAATGGTATCGGACGGCTTGATCTCGTCGAAAATCGGTTCGTAGGCATGAAGTCCCGCGGCATGTACGAGACGCCGGGCGGCACGATACTGCTGGCCGCGCATCGCGGCATTGAATCGATCACGCTCGATCGCGGCGCGGCGCATCTCAAGGACGAGCTGATGCCGAAATACGCAGAGCTCGTCTATTATGGCTTCTGGTTTACGCCTGAACGGGAGATGCTGCAGGCTGCAATCGACAAAAGCCAGGAGCTGGTCACCGGAAGCGTCAGGCTCAAGCTCTACAAGGGCAACGTCGCCGTCATCGGGCGCGAGAGCAAGTATTCCCTCTATGACCAGGAGCTGGTGACGTTCGAGGAAGGTGCGGTGGCCTACGATCACCGCGATGCCGAAGGCTTCATAAAACTCAACGCCTTGCGACTTCGCACGCTCGGCCAGCGGCGGCGCAAGTTCAAGCTCGACTAGGCGACCCGATGATGAAGATTGCGAGCGCCTGTCTGCTTTCGGCCCTTGCAGCGGGTTTGATCGGCTGCTCCAGCAGCAGCAAGCAGTCTGAGGAGAATCCCAATGTCTTCCCGGCTGACTACAAAAATGAGATTCTTCTCACCATGACCAACATGCTTGAGGATCCAACCAATATCCGCGGCGCCTTCATCAGCGAGCCGGTGCTGCGGTCGGCAGGCAAGGACGAGCGGTACGTGGTGTGCGTACGTTCGGACTCCCGCAACGCGAATAAAAACTACACGGGAAGCAAGGATCGCATTGGCTACTTTTATGCCGGCCGTCTCAACCAGCTGGTGGATGCGACAAAGGAGCAATGCGGCAATGCTGCATACAAGCCCTTCCCGGAATTGGAAAAGCTTTGCCAGGCCAAGAAGTGCTTGTAGTGCGAGGTGGTCCGGCGCTCATGGTCGGGTTTCGCGCGTCGTCTCAACCTCATCATTATTCACCTGCATATAGCCCGGCTCGGGTCTAGCGGCAGATTGCTGCGTTTCTTGTCTTCGATCTCCTCGACAACCTTTAGCATCTGGACAAACCGCACCGGTGTAATCGGGTGATCCGTTGCGATGCGAATGCTGTCCGGGTCTTCCAACGAAAACATGCGCCAAATTTCTTCTGAGCCGGCAAGATCGTAGCTCGCACGAGCGGCATAATAAGCGCCGACATAGTCGGCTTCGCGCTCGAACGCGACGCTGAAGGCCCGCGCGCCCGCCTGGGTCAACACCCTGGAAAAGGCGCCATAGGTGGACATTCCGCCAAGCATGATACCGGCATCCACGGCAGCTCCGCCGATCCAGCCGATAACGGCGTTCGCCCGCCGCTTGTTCAGATGGCCGAGATTGGCATGCGCCAACTCGTGCCCCACGACGAGGGCGAGCTGGGCATCCGTGCGTGCGGCTCGCAATAAGCTGGAAGAAACCACGATGCGGTCGTCGGTCGTGAATGCATTGATGCTGGAATCGACTTGAAGCTCGATGGGAATAGCGCAGGCAATCACCGGTACGACCGCGCGCATCTCATCGATGCCGTCACGCCGGATCAGGACCTGGATCGGTCGTTCGCCATTGTTCCGCACATAGCCGCCAATCCACCCGGCCGTGCCGCGGCGCGGGACCGGCTCATTATTGAACGTCAGAAGCTGGTCGCCGATTTTGATGTCTGCGACCGCAGCCGGTGAATTGTCCGCAATCGAGAGAACCGTTGCATGCGTCCAGCTTACAGCCAGTGCCTCGTGCGAAAACGAACGGAACTTGCGCGGCAAACTCGCCACGGTGCCGGCGATGAGCCCGATCTGTGCCCGGGCCCGGTCTCCGCAGTCATCACGGTTGGCTACGCGAAGCTGGAAGGCGACGTTGTCGAGGCGGCTGAGTTGCCCAAGGTAGCTGCGAAGCTGGGCGATCTGTTGCTTGCGCTGCTCGGCTTTGATTTCGCCGGCCTGCAAAGGCGGCAGCTTGGAAACCGGAGCGCAGGCGGCGCACAACAAGAGCGTATGCAACACCAGCAGGCCGGTACAACGCACGTCCTGAACCCCGCGAATTGGGCGGACCCTGCATGACCTGCCTTAGCCACTCAAGCGGCGTTCGTATGAGGTCGAAAAAGTCAGTGCGACGTCGGCCGTTGTCGTTCCATCGGTCGAGGGACAGAACAGCAAATGTCGTTTCAAACGAAAGATCGCGCAACGTGCCGCGCGCCAGCGATATGTCAGGTCGCGCCCAGTAGATGCGCTAGAGTTGCCGATCGACCAGCGCTTTCTTCAGCGTGGCGATTTCCTTTGCGGGGTTTAGTCCTTTTGGACAAGCCTTGGAGCAATTCAGGATCGTGTGGCAGCGATAAAGCCGGAACGGATCCTCGAGATTGTCGAGACGCGCGCCGGTCGCTTCATCCCGGCTATCCTGGACCCAGCGGTTTGCCTGCAGCAGCGCGGCCGGGCCGAGATAGCGATCCGAATTCCACCAGTAGCTCGGGCAAGACGTCGAGCAGCAGGCACACAGGATGCATTCGTACATGCCGTCGAGCTTGGCCCGATCCTGGTGCGATTGCCGCCACTCCTTTTCGGGCATGGGCGTTGATGTCTGCAGCCATGGCTCGATCGAGGCATATTGCGCGTAAAAATTCTTCAGATCGGGCACCAGGTCCTTCACCACAGGCTGATGCGGCAGCGGATAGATCTTTACCGGCGCGCGCGCATCGTCGATCGCCTTCGTGCAGGCAAGCGTGTTGGTGCCGTCGATATTCATGGCGCAGGAGCCACATACGCCTTCGCGGCATGATCGCCGGAAGGTGAGGGTGGGATCGATGTTGTTCTTGATCCAGATCAGCGCATCGAGAACCATTGGCCCGCAATCATCGCGATCGACGTAATAGGTATCGACGCTCGGGTTCTGACCGTCGTCCGGATTCCACCGGTAAATGCTGAATTCCGAGACATGAGTGGCGTGCGCCGAGCGCGCCCATTTCCGGCCTTCTGTGATCTTGGAATTTCGGGGCAGCGTAAATTCGACCATGGCAACGTTCCGTCAGTAGACGCGCGCTTTGGGTTCGATGTAGGCGACGTCATTCGTGAGCGTGTAGGCGTGCACCGGGCGATAATCGATTTTTACGGCGCCGTTTGCATCCATCCACGCCAGCGTGTGTTTCATCCAGTTTTTGTCATCGCGCTCGGGATAATCCTCACGCGCGTGTGCGCCGCGGCTTTCGGTGCGGTTCTTGGCCGAATCCATCGTGACGACGGCCTGCGCGATCAGGTTGTCGAGCTCCAATGTCTCGATCAGGTCGGAATTCCAGATCAGCGAACGGTCGCTGATGCGCAAGTCAGCCATGCCGGCATGCACGTCGTGGATAAGCTTGTGGCCTTCGTCGAGCACCTCGCCGGTACGGAACACGGCGCAATTGGTCTGCATCACCTTCTGCATGCGCAGCCGCAACTGCGCGGTCGGCGTCCCCCCCGATGCATTGCGGAATTTATCGAGCCGCGCGAGCGCGTGGTCGGCCGAATCTTTTGGCAGTTCGGGCTGCTTGTCGCCGGGCGTGAGCAGCTCGGCGCAACGGTGGGCGGCGGCGCGGCCAAATACCACCAGATCGATCAACGAGTTGGATCCAAGACGGTTGGCGCCATGAACCGATACGCAGGCTGCCTCGCCCAGCGCCATCAGGCCAGGGACCACAGTGTCGGCATTGCCGTTCTTCTTGGTCAGCGCCTCGCCGTGATAGTTCGTGGCGATGCCGCCCATATTGTAGTGCACGGTCGGCAGCACCGGGATCGGCTCGTGCGTGATGTCGACCCCGGCGAAGATGCGCGCCAGCTCGGCAATGCCCGGCAGGCGTTCGTGCAGTACCCTGGGATCGAGATGATCAAGATGCAGGAAGAGATGATCCTTATCCTTGCCGACGCCGCGTCCCTCGCGGATCTCGATGGTCATCGAGCGCGAAACTACGTCGCGCGAAGCCAAATCCTTGGTCGATGGCGCATAGCGCTCCATGAAGCGCTCGCCTTCCGAGTTTACCAGGTACCCGCCTTCGCCACGCGAGCCCTCGGTGATCAGGCAGCCGGCGCCGTAGATACCGGTAGGATGGAACTGCACGAATTCCATGTCTTGCAGCGGGAGACCGGCGCGTAGCACCATCGCATTGCCGTCGCCGGTACAGAT
>DASSYU010000314.1:0-5592 GCA_035703125.1 Pseudolabrys sp.
CAAAAGACGACATTAAGCGTCGCATCGATGAAGCGACTAAGTATGTCGCGCTCGATCAGCTGTGCCTGTCGCCGCAATGCGGCTTTGCCTCGACTGAGGAGGGCAATGTGCTGGCCGAGGACGAGCAATGGGCGAAACTGCGGATGATCGTGGAGTTGGCGGAAGAAGTGTGGGGTCGCTAGTCTTCGTTCATGCCGCTGCGTAACAGTCCTCCGTTTCGTGCCGATCACGTCGGCAGCCTGCTGCGCACTGCGCCGCTGAAAGAGGGCCGCGCAAAGCACGAGAAAGGTGAAATC
This sequence comes from Pseudolabrys sp., assembly GCA_035703125.1. Classification (GTDB taxonomy): domain Bacteria; phylum Pseudomonadota; class Alphaproteobacteria; order Rhizobiales; family Xanthobacteraceae; genus Pseudolabrys. The sequence goes on from DASSYU010000314.1 coordinate 297, forward strand.
TCTGCCGACGCGCTGGAGGCGATCGAAGACAGAGAAATCGCGGCCATCATCAGGAAACAGGAAGATATTGGCCTCAAGGCCGTCACCGACGGTGAATTCCGGCGTGCATTCTGGAATTACGACTTCCTCGGCAAGCTCGATGGTGTCGAGGCCTATCTTGGCGAGCGCAAGATCAGGTTCCAGGGTGTCAACCCGAGGCCGATGATGCTGCGCGTGATCGGCAAGCTCGGCACATTTTCCAATCATCCGATGCTCGAGCACTTCCGGTTCGTGAAAGAGCACACCCGTGCCGTTCCGAAAATGACGATCCCATCGCCGTCATCGCTGCATTTTCGTTACGGGCGTGACGCGGTGCCGAAATCGATCTATCCCGATATGGCTGATTTTTACCGCGATCTCGGCCAAAGCTATCGCAAGGCTGTGCGCGCCTTCGCCGACGCCGGCTGTCGCTATCTGCAACTCGACGAGGTCAACTTCACGTATCTCTGCGACCCCAAACTGCGCGCGCAGGTGGCTGGCCGAGGCGATGATCCGGAAAAGCTGCCGTCGATCTATGCCGGCATGATCAACGCCGCGATCTCGGACATTCCGCCGGACATGACGATCGCGATGCATCTGTGCCGAGGCAATTTCCAGTCGACCTTCGTTGCTTCGGGCGGCTACGAGCCGGTGGCGGAAATTCTGTTCAACGCGATCAACGTGCACGCGTATTTCGTGGAGTACGACACCGACCGTGCCGGTGGCTTTGAGCCGTTGCGGTTCGTGCCGAAAGGGAAGACGGTCGTGCTCGGCCTGATCACCTCGAAATCGGGCCGGCTTGAATCGAAGGACGACATCAAGCGTCGCATCGACCAGGCCACAAAATTCGTTTCGCTGGAGCAGCTTTGCCTTTCGCCGCAATGCGGCTTTGCCTCGACGGAAGAGGGTAACCTCTTGGCCGAGGAAGAGCAGTGGGCGAAACTGCGGATGGTTGTGGAGCTCTCCGAAGAGGTCTGGGGTCGACCATGAGTAAAAGAACAAAGCCGCCGTTTCGCGCAGATCATGTCGGCAGCCTGCTGCGTCCGCCTGCGTTGAAGAATGCCAGGGACCAATGCGCGAAGGGCGTAATCACGCCCGCGCAGCTGAAAGAGATCGAGGACCGCGAAATCGAGCGCGTCATCAAGAAGCAGGAGGATCTCGGCCTGCAATCGATTACCGACGGCGAGTTTCGCCGCTCATGGTGGCACCTCGACTTTCTCTGGGGTCTCGACGGCATCCAAAAGCACATCATGGACACCGGCGTTGCATTCGCCGCCGTGACGACGCGTAACGAAGGGCTAAAGGTGACCGGAAAAGTCGGCTTTTCCGGCCACCCGATGATCGAGCACTTCAAGTTCGTTGCGGCCCATACCAGGCGCACGCCAAAAATCACGATTCCCGCGCCGTCCGCTGCCTATGGCCGCCCGATGCGCACGCCGATCGATCAGACGGCCTATCCAAAGCTCGACTCCTTCTTCGACGACCTCGGCCAGGCATATAGGAAAGCCGTGCGCGCTTTTGCCGATGCCGGCTGTCGCTACCTGCAGCTCGACGAAGTCTTCATCGCGATGCTGTGCGATCCGAAGTACCGCCAGGCCATGAAGGATCGCGGCGACGACCCCGAAAGACTCGGCGAGCTTTACGGCGATCTGATCAATATCGCGATGTCGGATGTTCCATCCGACATGACCATCACCATGCACATGTGCCGCGGCAACTATAAATCGACTTTCATGGGCGCCGGCGGCTACGAGGCCGAGCAGGAGATTTTGTTCAACCGCATCAAGGTCCACGGCTACTTCATGGAATACGACACCGAACGGGCCGGCAGTTTCGAGCCGCTCAGGCTCGTTCCGAAAGACCGCCATGTCGTTCTCGGACTTGTCACCACCAAGACCGGCTGCCTTGAATCGAAGGACGACATCAAGCGCCGCATCGACGCCGCTTCCAAATATATTTCGCTCGATCAACTGTGCCTGTCGCCACAATGCGGCTTCGCCTCTACGGAAGAAGGCAATGTGCTCGCGGAAGATGAGCAGTGGGCGAAACTGCGGATGATCGTCGAGGTGGCGGACGAAGTGTGGGGGCGCTGATGGCTGGCATCGTCGCCGGCAAGACCGCCATCGTAACAGGGGCAGGACGCGGCATCGGGCGAGGGATCGCTATGCTGCTCGCGAAAGAAGGCGCGCGTGTTGTGGTCTGCGACATCGGCGCGAGCCTGCAAGGTGAAGGCAGCGACAAGGGGCCGGCGCAAGATACGGTCAGCGCCATCAAGAAAGCGGGCGGTGAGGCGATTGCTTCGACCCTGTCGATCACCGAGCCAAAAAATGCCGAAGCCATCGTGAAATTAGCACTTCAAGCCTTTGGCCGTGTCGACATCCTCGTCAACAATGCCGGCATTCTGCGCGACGTCATTTTTCACAAGATGAGCTGGTCGGACTGGTCCGACGTGATCGCCGTGCATCTCAACGGCTCATTCAACATGAGCCGCGCGGTCGCACCGTTGTTCCGCGAGCAGAATTCGGGCGCCTTCGTGCATATGACGTCGACTTCCGGTCTCGTCGGCAATTTCGGGCAGGCAAACTACATGGCGGCCAAGCTCGGCGTCATGGGCCTCTCGCGCGGCATCGCGCTCGACATGGCCCGGTTCAACGTACGATCGAACTGCATTGCGCCGTTTGCGTTCACACGCATGATCGAGTCGATACCCGCCCAGTCGGAACAGGACAAGCGCCGCATCGAGGCGTTTCAGCGCATGACGCCTGAAAAGATCGCGCCGCTTGCCGTGTTCCTTTGCTCCGATGCGGCCGCCGGGATCACCGGACAGGTTCTCTCGGTCCGTAACAACGAGATCTACCTGTTCAATCAGCCGCGGCCGGTTAAGACGATCCATCGCGCCGATGGATGGACGCCGGAACAGATTGCCGCCGAGCTGAATCTGGCCTTCGCACCATTGTTCACGCCGCTGGAGCGCTCGGAAGACGTGTTCAATTGGGACCCGATCTAGGCGCACTTGTCAGGCGCCACCGGCTGCATAGAGTGGGGCCATGAAAAAGCGCGCTGCCGAGCACGATGAGTTTGCCGATATCCGCACCAGCGTGCGCGCGCTCTGCGCGAAGTTTCCCGGCGAGTATTGGCGCGGTCTTGATCGTGAAAGGACCTATCCGACCGAGTTTGTCGCCGCGCTCACCGAGGCCGGTTACCTGGCGGCGTTGATCCCCGAAGAATACGGCGGCAGCGGCCTTAACCTGGGTGCGGCCGCGGCAATTCTCGAGGAAGTACACGCCTCCGGTGGTAACGGTGCCGCCTGCCACGCGCAGATGTACACGATGGGCACGATCCTGCGGCATGGCAGCGACGCGCAGAAACAGCGTTACCTTCCGTTGATCGCAAGCGGCGAGCTGCGCCTGCAGGCGTTCGGCGTCACCGAGCCGACATCCGGCACCGACACGCTGTCCTTGCGGACGACGGCTAAACGCGAAGGCAACGATCACTACGTTATCAATGGCCAGAAGATCTGGACCTCACGTGCCGAACATTCCGATCTACTGCTGCTGCTCGCGCGCACCGCTCCGAAAGAGCAGGCGAAAAAGCGGACCGACGGCTTGTCGGTGTTTCTGGTCGATATGCGGCTGGCGCAGGGCGCTAGCATCGCCATCAATCCGATTCGCACGATGATGAATCACGCTACCACCCAGATCTTCTTCGACGATCTGCGGGTGCCGGCGGAAAACCTGATCGGCGAGGAAGGACAGGGATTCCGTTACATTCTCTCAGGCATGAACGCCGAGCGAATATTGATCGCCGCGGAATGCATCGGCGACGCCAAGTGGTTCATCGCCAAGGCGACGCAGTACGCCAAGGATCGCATGCTGTTCGGCCGGCCGATCGGGCAAAATCAGGGCGTGCAGTTCCCAATTGCGCGCGCCTACGCGCAGATGCGCGCCGCCGAGCTGATGGTCCACGAGGCCGCGCGTAAATACGACTCTGGCGAGGATATCGGCGCGGAAGCCAACATGGCGAAACTGCTGGCCGCTGACGCGTCCTGGGCCGCTGCCGACATGTGCGTGCAGACCCATGGTGGGTTCGGCTTTGCAGAGGAATACGATATCGAGCGCAAGTTCCGTGAAACGCGTCTCTATCAGGTGGCGCCGATCTCGACCAACATGATTCTCTCGTATCTGGCCGAGCATGTGCTCGGCCTGCCGCGGTCGTACTGAGATGGCGCTGCCGCTCGCCGGGCTTCTTGTCGTTTCGGTCGAGCAAGCGGTGGCAGCGCCACAATGCACCTGCCGCCTCGCCGATGCTGGTGCGCGTGTCATCAAGGTGGAACGTCCCGAAGGCGATTTCGCCCGTGAGTACGATCACGTCGTGCATGGCGAGAGCGCCAATTTTGTCTGGCTCAATCGCGGCAAGCAGTCGGTGGTGCTCGATCTCGGCAAGACCGAAGACAAGGCACTGCTTGAGGCAATGCTCAAGAAGGCTGATGTGTTCGTGCAGAATCTGAAGCCCGGTGCGCTTGCCAAGCTCGGCTTTCCGATGTCGCGATTACGCAAGCAATTTCCACGGCTGATCTGCTGCTCGATTTCAGGCTATGGCGAGAGGGGTCCTTATGCACAGCGCAAAGCTTATGACCTTCTGATTCAGGCTGAATCCGGTGTCTCATCGGTGACCGGCGGTCCTGACAGTCCGGCACGCGTGGGTGTTTCCATCGTCGATGTAGCTGCCGGCCTCAACGCCTACGAGGCCATTCTCGAAGCTCTGATTGCGCGTTCGAGAACGAACGAAGGCGCGGAGATATCTGTCTCCATGTTCGACGCTATGGCGGAATGGATGACCGTACCGCTTCTGCATGGGGAGGGCGGCGCGCCATTCAAGCGCATCGGCCTCGCGCACGCGGCGATCGCACCCTACGGTGTATTCAAGAGCCGCGACGATGCCGACATTCTGATTGCGGTCCAGAACGATCGTGAGTGGCGCGTACTGGCGGAGAAGGTCTTGGGCGAGCCGACGTTCGGCAAAGACGCGAAATTTGCAACCAATCCGAAGCGCGTCGAGAACCGGGGGGAGACCGACGCGAAAGTTGCCGCAAGTTTCGCCCGGCACGATGTCGCCGAATTGATGAAGAAGCTCGAAGCCGCCGATATTGCCTTTGCGCGCGTCAACGACTGGGAACTTCTGTCGAAGCATGCGCATCTGCGCCGAATCACGGTCAGCGCACCGAGTGGGCCGGTCAGCATGCCAGCACCGGCACCGAGGCGAGTGGGGCAGGAGCGGA
>DASSYU010000218.1:0-2283 GCA_035703125.1 Pseudolabrys sp.
GGCGACCGGGGTGCGACGCTACGCGCTCTTATTGTGTTTTTTGTTCTTGCCTGCGGTCGGGCTTGCGCAGAATGCACCCCCTATTTTGCCGGCAGGCGATGCCGCGGTCGCGGGTTTTTCCGGAACGTCCGTAGTCGGCTCTCCCCCCGGCGAACCGCAACGCGTTGAAAAAACCTACATCAACATCGACGGCCCCGCACTGCGGGTGATCGGTCTTTCCCGCATGGGCGGGCCGCCGCAAGCGCAGCTGGTTGCCGCGCCAAAGACCTTCACGGTCACAGCGCGCCAGACCGGCCAGGTCTTTTCCCTCGCGCTCGACGACGCGGACCCGCCGAATATTTTACGCCGCCGCCACGTCCGCCTACGGGCTGCCGATCGTGGTGCCCGACGCCGATGGCGACGGAGTGCCGGATCGCTCGCGCCGCGGCGCACCGAACGCGGCCTTCATGCCGGGGCTGTTCGGACCGGTCGCAGCCGACGGCGGGCCGGGATCGATCTGGAAAATCAACGGCCGCACCGGCGCAGTGACGCTCTTCGCCAACGTCGTGCTCAACGGTGTTGCGAATTCCGGCCCGGGCCTTGGCGGCCTTGCCTTCGATCGCGCGTCGCGCCAGCTCTTTGCCGCAGACCGCGACACCGGAATGATCCACCGCTTCACGCTCGACGGTATCGACCGCGGACGTTTCGATCACGGTGCGCAGGCGCTGGCCGCGGCGGGCCTGCCGCCCATCGCTTTCGATCCGCGCAAGCGCCTGAACATCGAGAGCCCGGCATTCGACAGCGGCAGCCCGGCCACATGGGCCTACGCACCGCAGGCTCGCCGTGTGTTCGGTGTTGTAGTCAATCGCGGGCGTCTCTATTACGCGGTCGCTGCGGGCCTGCGCATCTGGTCGGTGTCGATCTTGCCCGACGGTTCGTTCGGATCCGATGCGCGTGTTGAAGTGACCGTTCCGCGCAGCGCGTCGGCGAATGCATTTCCTTGCACCACCATCTCGCAGCCGGCACGAGCAACAAAGACGAACCGGAGAGAGGCGCTTTCAGAAAGTCGCGTCGCCTGATTTCGCCCGAACGCCGGAACCGGCAGCGAGATATTTGACCCTATTTGTCGTGCAAGACCACGGAATCTCTTTCACTAGAATTTTTCGACCCAGGGCCGCATCTCGATTTCCCACGTCCAGGCGCTGCGGGGCTGGCGCAACACGCTGAAATAGCCGGCAGCGATCGCATCCGGATCAAGCGTGGAGTCCGGATTGTCTGGTGGATCGGCCCGCCTTGCGCTGCGAATGCCGCCATCGATCACGAAGTGCGCGACGTGGATGCCCTGCGGCGACAATTCACGCGCCATGCTCTGTGCAAGGCCGCGCAAGGCGAACTTGCCCATCGCGAAGGCCGCAGATTGCGGGTAGCCCTTCACGCTCGCCGATGCGCCCGTGAAAAGAATGGCGCCATGCCTGTTGGGGAGCATACGCCGAGCCGCCTGTTGCGCGACCAGAAGGCCGCCGAACGCGCTTACCGCGATGGCCTTCGAAACTTCGGCAGGGATCAGATCGACCAATGCGCCGCGCGTGCGCCCGCTTGCGTTGTACACGACAATGTCCGGCGCACCGCAGTCGTGGTCGACCGCGGCAAATAGCCTGGTCACATCATCCAGATTGGTCGCATCACATGGGTAGGCTGTGGCACCGGTTTCCTTGCACAGTGAACCGAGCTTGTCGGTTTGCCGGGCCGCCAGCGCGACGCGGATACCTTCGCGGGTGAAGAGCCTCGCCAACGAAGCGCTCAAGCCCTCGCCGGCGCCGACGATCAATGCGGTCTTATATTTCCTGGCCTCCATGACATTCTCCATTGTGGCCACGGCGAATTGCTGCGCGCCATGGATCCGGCGTGCGGAAGTCTAAGATTTCCGCTACTTGGGGATATCCGGATTGATGCGCCGCGCTTGCGCCATGTTGGCCGCGGCGCCGGCTTTGTCGCCCTTCCTGGTTTTGGCGATACTCCGGCTGAAAAAGGCGTTGGCACTCCTCGGGTTGAGCCTGATCGCCTCGTCGAAGTCCTGAATGGTGCGGTCAATTGGCCTTTGTTGCCGAACGCGTTGCCGCGATTGTAGAAGGCGCTGGCAAAGCCTGGATCGAGTTTGATCGTCTCGTCGTAGTCCCGGATGGAGCGGTCGAATTCGCCTTTGCGGCTGTACGCGTTGACGCGATTGTAGAACGCCGCGGCGAGGCTTTGTCCGCTGTACCAGTTCGACTGGATCAGCGCGGTGCATCCGTCGATCTGCTGCTC
>DASSYU010000508.1:0-2950 GCA_035703125.1 Pseudolabrys sp.
CGGCATTGGCTTTGGGCCGCGCCTGCTGGTGACCCAAGACGCCCTACGCGCGACCGGATTGTTGCAGCCGGGCAGCCTGGTGCGGTGGCACTATCGTGTGCGGCTCCCCGCCAACAATGCATCCGACGACAGCGCAAAGGCGGTGGCCGCGCAGGCGCGCGCGCAATTGCCGGAAGCCGGTTGGGAGATCCGCAGCCGGAGCAACGCGTCGCCGCGTCTCGAACGCAATGTCGAGCGTTTCACCCAGTTTCTCACCATCGTGGGCCTGACCGCGCTCCTCGTCGGCGGTGTCGGCGTCGGCAATGCGGTAAAAAGTCATCTCGATCGGCGCCGCGACACCATCGCAACGATGAAGGCGCTGGGCGCCAGCGGACGCCGCGTCTTCGCGATCTACCTCACGCAGGTCGTATTGCTTGCGATCGCCGGCGGCATCGCCGGCGCTGTCGTCGGGGCGGCCTTGCCCTTCCTGATCTCGTGGACGTTCGGCGCAATCATCCCCTTGCCGATCGTGCCAGCGCTACATGCCGGCGAGCTCGTGTTGGCAATCGTCTATGGCGTTCTCACGGCGCTCGCCTTTGCGCTGTGGCCGCTCGGACGCGCACATGATGTGCCAGTCGGCGCACTTTTCCGGGACATGGTGGCTCCGCAACTGCGATGGCCGCGCAAACGCTATGTTGCGCTCACGGCTCTCGCCGTCGTCGTTCTCACCGCGCTCGCCGTGCTGCTGGCCTATGACCGGCGCGTTGCCGTCATCTACGTCGGCACCGCAGCAGCCGTGTTCGCGCTGCTGCACGTGGTAGCCACGCTATTGATGATTGTGGCCAGACGCCTGCCGCGCCCACATTCGGCGGGTCTGCGAATGGCGATCGCCAACATCCATCGTCCGAGCGCGCTGACGCCGACAATTGTGCTCTCGCTTGGGTTGGGCATCACACTCCTGGTGACCGTTATCGAGATCGATGGCAACCTTCGCCGGCAGTTCTCGAATGAATTGCCCGCGAGGGCACCCTCGTTTTATTTCCTTGATATCCCGGCAGACCAGACCGAGCGCTTCGCAACCTTCATCCGCGCTCATGCGCCGTCGGCAACGCTTGACGACGTTCCGATGTTGCGCGGCCGGATCATTTCCGCAGGCGGTATGCGGGCGGAGAACATCAAGCCGCGAGACGACACAGCCTGGGTTCTGCAGAGCGACCGCGGCATCACCTATGCCGGCGAAGTCCCGACCGGCTCGCGGCTGGTCGAGGGGCAATGGTGGGGAAAGGACTACACGGGACCGCCGCTGGTCTCATTCGAGAAACGGATTGCCGACGGGCTCGGCCTCAAGCTCGGCGATCCGGTAACCGTGAACGTGCTCGGCCGCAACATCACTGCCACCATCGCCAATATGCGTCTGGTCGACTGGGAGAGTCTTGGGATCAATTTCGTTATGGTGTTTTCACCGAACGCTTTTGCCGGGGCGCCGCATTCGAACCTTGCGACTTTGACGTATCCGGGAGGCGGCACACCGTCACAAGAAGCCGCCACGATCCGGGCCGTGGCCGAGTCATTCCCGATGGTCACCGCCGTGCGCGTAAAAGAGGCGCTGGAAGCAATCGGCAGTATTGTGTCCAACCTGGTGCTGGCCATTCGCGGCGCCAGCGCCGTCACGCTTGTCGCCGCCGCATTGGTGCTTGGCGGGGCGCTCGCGGCCGGACATCGCCATCGGGTCTACGATGCTGTGATCCTCAAAACGCTTGGTGCCACCCGGCGCCACCTGATTTCGGCCTACGGGATCGAGTACCTGCTGATCGGGTCGGCCACAGCCCTCTTCGGAGTCATCGCCGGCTCGCTCGCGGCCTGGTTAATCGTCGTGCGGCTCATGCACCTGCCGTTTGCCTGGTTGCCCTGGCCGGCGATGGTGGCGGCGGGCATCGCGGTCATGGTTACCGTCATCCTCGGGCTGGCGGGCACCTATGTGGCGCTGGGCCAGAAACCGGCCCCCGTGCTGAGAAATCTCTAGTTTTTGCGACATTCCGCCGCGTATCCCCTCGGGCGCACGGCATTTGGGCTATAGTCCGGACCTGGAAATTAATGTTGAGCAATGGTGCAGGGTCATCGTCAGGCCATATCTAGCGCCAAGCCTAGCCAGCCACTAGATTTGAGACACGAGCGCGGTGGCACCAAGCCGTCGCGCGTGACGTGTAACCGGCCAATGCCGGGACATGAGAGAGGAAACTTCGATGTCGGACTACGACCGTAACGTAGCTGCCCGCGGCTTCGGCGCCGCGCGTGCTGAGGCGATCGATGTAGGCCTGCGCGCCTACATGATCCGCGTCTACAATTACATGGCCGCCGGCGTCGCTCTGACCGGCGTCGTCGCCTGGCTTACCTTCAATGCCGCCGTGGTCACCGATGCGGCGGGAAGCATTACTGGCCTGACGCCGTTCGGGCAGACGATTTTCAGCGGTCCGCTGACGATCGTGCTGTTCCTCGGCACGCTTGGACTTGTGTTCTTCATGAGTTTCCGGATCGGCAACCTGCAACCAAGTACGGCGCTCATGCTGTTCATGGCCTACGCCGCCCTGCTCGGACTCATGCTGTCGTCGGTGTTCCTGGCCTATACCGGCGCGTCGATCACCCGCACGTTTTTCATCTCCGCGGCGTCGTTCGGCGCTTTGAGCCTCTACGGCTACAGCACGCAGCGCGATCTCTCGCCAATCGGATCGTTCCTGATCATGGGATTGTTCGGGCTCATTCTCGCGATGCTCGTGAATATGTTCCTCAAGAGCAGCGGGCTTGAGTTTGCGATCTCGGCCATCGGCGTGTTGATCTTCGCTGGACTAACCGCCTACGACACGCAGCGGATCAAGGAGGTGTACAGCGCCAACGATGACGGCACTGCCACCGGCCGCAAGGCGGTGATGGGCGCTCTGACGCTCTATCTCGACTTCATCAACCTGTTCCTGTT
>DASSYU010000520.1:0-2686 GCA_035703125.1 Pseudolabrys sp.
GCTGACCTTGCGCGCCTGCACCATGTTGCCGTCCTTGCCGCACAGCCCGATGGCCTTGCCGCCGGCGGCGTTGATGTAGCCGACGATCTGCTTGTTGATCGAGCCGGCCAGCACCATTTCGACGATCTCGACCGTCTTTGCATCGGTGATGCGCAAACCGGCAGCAAACTCGGATTTTATGCCGAGCTTCTTGAGCATGGCCTCGATCTGCGGGCCCCCACCATGCACGACGACGGGATTGATCGCCGTCTGCTCGAGCAGGACGATATCTTTCGCAAAATCGCGCGCCATCTGCTCCTGGCCCATGGCGTGCCCGCCATATTTCACCACGACGGTCTCCTCATCGTAGCGCTGCATGTGCGGCAGCGCTTCGGACAGGATTCGGGCCTGCGTCTGCGGGTCGATCTTGGGGGCTTTGCTCATCGCCTGGGTCTCGATTGGCGTAGGGTGGCGCCCTTTTACCGGCCCCGGTCACGCGACGGAAGAGGCTTACGACGCCCGCAGCGCCATAAGCGCGGCAACAGCCAGCAGCAGCCAACTCATGATCTGGATGATGCCGCCGGCTGGCGCCGCGAATGGGAACAAGCGGCTGCCGATATACGCGCGGGTGGCGACGTCAGCGGCAAACAGTCCGGCACCAAGCGCGAAGCCCCATAGCGCGAGCGTGCCAAGGGGCCGCCCGAGCAGACCGGTGCGCACGGCAGTGGTGCCCGCGATGATGGCTGCGGCGTGCAGCAGCAGGAGATAGCCGGCGCTGTCGAGACCTGAGCCCGGTTTGCCGTGCGCCGACGCGGCAGTGAGAGCAATACCAGCCGCGCCCATCAATCCGGCGAGCGCAATGAGCATCTGCTCCATCAGGTCAGCTCCATTGCTGCAGCCTTTGCTTCTGGAACGACGTCGTGATCATAGAGATTCTTCCTGAAAGCGGCGTGCGCAGTGAGCTCGGCATCGCGCACGCCCAGGTCCGAATATGCGGAATCATAGCGTAGCCCGTTTTCGCGAGCGCCGCGTTGCACCTGCGCCACCCGCTCGCGGCGAAGCCGCTCGTAGGCAAGGAGCGCAGCCGGAGCGCTTTTCCGGTCGGAGCGCGCCAGGATCGTCGCGAGGGCCATGCCATCCTCGATCGACTGATTGGCGCCCTGTCCGAGGTGCGGGAGCATAGGGTGCGCGGCGTCGCCCAGAAGCGTGAGCCTCCCGTTGGTCCAGGAGGGCAGCGGCTCTCGGTCGTATAACGCCCAACGGAATGTCATCTGCACCTTGGCCAGAAGTTTTTCAATTCGTGGATCCCAGCCTGAGAACTCGCGACGCAGGACATCGGGGTGTCCGGGCGCGGACCAGGATTCCTTCATCTCTTCGTCCGCGGGCACGAAGCCGACGTAATTTATGAGTTTGCCGGCGCGAAGCGGAAAGGCCAGGAAATGTTTTCCTTTGCCAAGCCACATCAGCCAGGCGTTGTTTGGCAAGTGCGCAACGCGCTCGTAGGCAACCGCCCCGCGATAGGCGACGGATCCGGAGAACACCGGGCGTGAGGGCGGAAACACATGCGGTCGCAGTTCGGAGTGGATGCCATCTGCGCCCACGACGATATCGGCTTCGGCGACGGCGCCATTGGCGAAAGAGACGCGGGCTAAGTCGCCGTCCTGCGCGAAGCCGATGCAACGGTGGCCGGTGTGAACGACCTCTGCTGGCAGGGCGCCCGCGAGAAATTCGACGAGGTCGGCGCGATGCATCCCGAATGTCGCATTCCAGCCCGAGGAGTCCGTAACCTGGACCGGTGCGATAGGCGCTCCGTCCTGGCGAAAATACTGAGAGGCGGGTCCGACCTTGGCTCCCCATTTCTCGACCGACGGTCCCAGTCCTACGCGTTGCAATTGTCGCACGCTGTTTGGCGTGATGAACACGCCGGCGCCGACCTCACCGAGGGCCGGTGCCTGCTCGTAGACAGACACTCGCAACCCGTGCGCGATCAATGCGTTCGCCGCAAACAAACCGCCGATCCCGCCTCCAACGATCGCAACGTTCAGTCGCGAATCCGCCATGCGCCACGCTCTCGATTGCTGCGATGTCCCGCCCGATAGCTGATTGAAGCTACTCTCCGCTGTCGAAAAAACCAAACAGCCTGCGCGCGGGGAGAGACGTTGCCGAACGGCGCCTGATCGGTGTTGTATACCCGGGTCCACTGTTGCACTGTTTGGAAGAGTCCGCGGATTGAACCACGAGGCCGTCGGGGAGGCTTTCGCCAATGTACGACGCGAGCAGACGCTGCTTCATCACCCAATTTGCGATCGGACTGGTCTTTTTTTGTGCGCTCGACTGCTTTGCGAGCCCGGCAATGGCGCAGGTCTATCCCGACCGCACTGTCAAAATCATTGTTCCGTTTCCCGCCGGAGGCACTGCTGATGCCGTTCCGAGGCTGGTCGCAGACTGGCTGTCGCGCAAATGGGGGCAGTCGGTGGTCATCGAGAACCGCACCGGCGCGGCCGGAAACATCGGCGCCGAAGCGGTCTATCGTTCGGACCCCGATGGCTACACCTTGCTCTCGGCGCCGCCTCCACCGCTTGTCATCAACCAAAATCTCTATCCAAAGCTCGCATTCGATCCAACGAAGTTCGAACCGATTATCGTGATGGCACAGGTGCCAAACGCGCTGCTGGTCAATCCTGACAAGATCAAGGCATCAAGCCTG
>DASSYU010000522.1:0-5600 GCA_035703125.1 Pseudolabrys sp.
AGCGGATAGACGGCGAGCACGAACGGCATGAGAAGGAGCGCGATTGCCGCCGCTCCCGCAAATGACAGGACATGAAGGAATCCGAATGGGCGCGCGGCTGCGTTTCGTACCGTAACCTTGGTTCGACCGGCCGAATTCCCGCCTCGGCGCGTGACCATCACACTACAGACCTACATTGATGTCCTGCTGGAGTCCCACTGCGTCCCACTCATTACAGACCATCTGCATCCTTCAACGGCAGAAATCAAAATCGGTATTCGCCTGATAAATATCAGAAAATAGAACTTAACTCCGGGTTTTCGCTGCACTAGCGCGGGGCGCAGTGCAGGCATAGACTGGTTTAAGGAGCTCAAGAACGAGCTTGAAGATGGGGACGCGATCACGTCATTCAGTTTCGTCTCCTAGGGAGGAGCACCATGGTAACCGACGTCACACGTAGAAATTTTCTGAGTAGCGTTGCAATTGGAGCTGCCGCGGTAAGTGCGGGACAGGCGACCTACTTCGCCGGGCCGCGGCCGGCACACGCCGCTTTCAAGGCGAAGGGAAATGTCCCGGACAAACCGTTCAAGACCGGACACATCACCTTCCTCACCGGCCCTGCCAACCTCTTGGGTGAGCCCGGCAGGAAAGGCCATCTGATGGCGGCCGAGGAGATCAATGCCGAAGGCGGGCTCCTCGGAAAAAGAAAGATCGAAACCATCATGGCCGACGAGGCGGCAGGCACCGACGCCAACGTCAAAGAGCTTCGCCGCATGAAGCTCTCCGAAAACATCGATCTGTTCACCGGCGTGATCTCCAGCGGCAACACTCCTGCTCTCGGCCCGGTCGCCGAGGAATTGCAGGTACTGACGCTGTTCAATGATGGCTGCACCGATTTCCTCTTCGACAAGGCGGTGCCCAAACCGAAATACACGTTCCGTGTGACGAACATCCAATCGGCCGACGGCGTCACGTCGGCGGTCGGCGCAGCGAAGGCTTGGCCGAATGCAAAGCGGGTCGGCTCAATCCAGCCGGACTACAGCTACGGCCGCAATGTGCATGAGCATTTCATGCTGGCGTTCCAGAAACTGGTTCCCGGCGCAACCGCCGTCTCCGAGGCATGGCCGAAGCTCGGCGCGACTGACTTCACCCCGCACATCACAAAGCTCCTATCCGACCAGCCGGAGCTTCTGATCTGCGGCTTGTGGGGCGGTGATTACGTGGCGTTCTACAAGCAGGCGCTGCGCTACGGGCTATTTGACAAGATGAAGGTCGCGACCACCCTGGCATTCGGCGGTCAACCGCACGCAATCGGGAAAGACCACCCCGAAGGCGTGCTCGCCGGCTGCCATGCAAACTACTTCTTCACGCACCCGGCGAAAGGGCGCTGGCCGATCAACGACTCGTTCGTCGAACGTTACTTCAAGCGCTGGAACGAGTACCCAAGCTTCGAGTCGGATGGCGCCTATACCGCGCTTTACCTGCTCAAGGGTGCGATCGAGAAGGCCAATCTGCTCGTCGGCGGCTGGCCCGAGGATGAAGTCATCATCGCCATGCTCGAGGGCATGGGGATGGATGCGCCGGCCGGCTACATCTACATCCGGGCCGACAACCACCAAGGCTATAAGGACACGATCATCGGGATGACCAAGAACGATCCCAAGTACGAATTCCCTGTTTGGGATCCGAAGTCGATCATCACGATTCCCATCCGGGACATCACCGCGCCGCCCAACTGGCCGAAGCCGGGCACGTCGCATAACGAGTCGACCGCGGCGGCCAACTGGCTGAAGACCACCTGGCTGGCCTGATTCAAGCTGATCGGAAGGCGGCCGTGTCCACCAACACGGCCGCTTCGTTCCGAGCGGAAGCAAGTGGTGATGTATCCCGGCATTGATAGGCCGGTCAGGCGAAGGTTGCGCCCTGGCCGATTTACTTGGCGCGATCCCGCCCTGCGCGAGATTGTCCGGGGCGTGGCGGGCACGATTATCGTTGCCGGCTTGGTCGCCGCCGGTGGCCAAGGCAGCGCCGGTCATTCGGTGGGCCACTTTCCTTCCTACTATCCCGATGAAATTCGTATCGAAGCCATCGGACCCGCAGCGGCCGCCAAGGGCCTAAGCGACGAAACGCTGCACGCCTATGTCGGCGCAGCGCCCTCTTTCGCAGGGCCGGTGCCCAAGCACGTGGAGTCGGTGCGGTCGCTCGGGTCGGTTCTGGTTCTCTCTTTCAAGACGGCTTCCGCACGTTTCGCTTCCGCCGACGCCCGTTGCGCCGCCGCACGCAAATTCATGGTGGCGCTGCGCGACGAAAAAGCAGGCGGCTTCATCTTCCATCCTTATCCGGTGACGCCCTATCACGCCGATTACCTGCACCATCTCGACCGCGCCGAGACGGCAATAAAAGCGGTCGGCGGCGCGTCTGCGCCAGCGTCGTCGGAGAGGCTGGGCGCTAAGGGTCCACTCGCGACGGCGATCGTGCAGGCAAGGTGGCAGCTGGTTGCCGATGGCTCGGACGCCGTCCTCGAGGAAGTGCCGGTCGATGAACTGCTCACAAGTACGAGCCTGCCGTTTGACGGTTGGTCGGGACAGCCATGGGCGAAGGAAGGATGGTTCGAGGCGCACCGGCTTCTGGCTCCGGCACTCGACGCCGCAGCGCGAGAGGCCATGGATGACGACTACGCGCGCTTGGTTCGCGGCGAAACACTCGGGCTCGCAGAACGAGTGGATGCGGAGCGACGTTTGGTAGCAGCGCTCACGCGTGGGTGCGCACGCATGGTCGTTGGCTATACGGTAAAGGACGAATTCGTCGACACCGCATACCCGTCAGGAATCGAAAATGTCGCCTACGACTCGCTCACCGGCCTGAATAGTGCCATTTTCCTTCGCACAGCAAAGCTCAAGGAATACCCGTGGAACGGCAAGCTGCACCTTGGCGTGCGCGAGCGTTCCGTGGGCGCCTGGAATCCGGTGGCCGGTTTCACCGATCCGATGGGACGGTTGATTTGGTCAGGCGTGGGGGAGCCCGCGATGATCCAGTTTCCGTTCAACGCCAGCTGGATGCACAACCGCGTGCAATCGGTTGTTACCAAGGTGGAGGGTCAATCCGGCGGCATTAGCGTGCCAATCGATGCATTTCGACTGCAGCCGGGAACGGGAGCACTTGAATCGGTAGGACCCAGAACTTTCGCGTCTGCGAAAGTTGTCTATGAGGTGATTACCTCGCCGTTTGAGGACGGCTCCGAAATGGACGTTGCCGACGTCATCTATCCGTTCATCTTCGCCTACCGCTGGGGGGCAAAGTCGAATGCCGGCAGCAACGTCCACGAGCCGCGACTGGAGCAGACCCTGGCCGCGATGCAGGAGCGTCTGACCGGACTTAAGATTGCGCGTGTAGAACGAACGAAACACGTCATCGCGGAGAATTGGGAAGTTTTTACGAACACCCCCGTAGTCGAGGTTTATCTTCGAGATGTCCCACACGACGAGCTACAGGTCGCGGCGATGGCACCGCCTTGGAGCACGACGCCCTGGCATCTACTGGCGCTGATGGAAGAGGCAGTGACACGCGGCTACGCCGCCTTTTCCGAGAGGGAGTCCGAACGGCGGCACATCCCCTGGATGGATCTGGTTCGCGATCAGGGCTTGCGGGCAAAGCTCCTGCCTCTGATTGCGCAGTTCGAGCGGGAAAGTTATCGCCCCGAGCAGCTGAAGGAATTCGTGACAGCCGAGGTGGCCCAGGCGCGCTGGCGGGCCCTCGCAGCCTTCGCCGAAAAGAACGGGCATCTTCTGGTGACCAACGGCCCTTATCGGCTGGCCGAATGGAGTCCCGACGCGGTCGTGCTGAAAGCCGTTCGTGAAGTCACCTATCCGCTCGGATTCGGTACGTTCGACCGCTTCGTCAATCCGCCGCGCGCAGTAATCGAATCCGTGAACCGCGAAGGCAACACGATCACCGTCCGCGCCGATGCGGAAATGGTTCTAAAGACGGGACGCAACTACAAGCTCACAAAAGAACCGCTGCTACGGACGACCCTGCGGGGCACCTTTGGGCTGCTCGTCGTTTCGCGGTACGTCCTGATCGGTCCAGACGGCAAGGTGCGCGGCCTCGACAAGATGCATTGGGGAGATGACGGACGCTTCACGGTCGATCTTCCGGAACGATTGCCGCCTGGCGATTACACGATAAACCTCGCCATTTTCCTTGATGGAAATTCCATGGTTCCATCGGCCAGGTCGGTGCATTTTCGTATCGGCGGGGCTGGCCCGCCGGGCTAGGCAGAGAGGCGGATGTCTGCGCTAGTATACGTACGCAAGAAAATTCGGCGGGGGAAATATGGACATCCTCATCATTCAAATTCTGAATTCCATTTTCTACGCCTGTATTCTGTTCCTTATCGCCGCCGGCCTGAGCTTGATTTACGGCGTCATGCGCATCGTAAACTTGGCGCATGGCAGCCTTTATGCGCTCGGTGCTTATGTCACTGCTTGGGCCATCGGCACTTTCGCGGCCGGCGCGCCGCTCTGGGTGCTATTCCTGTTGCTGCCTTCAGGCGCAATCGCTGTGGCCGCCGTCGGCGCGCTGATCGAGCCTACGCTTCTCCGGCCGCTCTATAACCGGCCGGAAGAATATCAGCTCCTGATCACGTTCGCTCTGTTGCTGATCCTCGAGGACGTGATGCATTTCCTGTTCGGGGGCGTGCCGCTCACCGCAGGCGCGGTCATCGACAGCATGGGAACCATGCGGGTCCTGAACCTGCGATATCCGGTTTACAATCTGGTCGTCATTTTCATCGGCATCGCGGCCGCCGTCTTCCTTTGGGCCGTGATCTATCGCACGCGGTTCGGTGTCATCCTCAGGGCCACGTCGCAGAACATGCGCATGGCTTCGGCACTCGGCCTAAACGTGAAATGGGTGTACGTGCAGGCATTCGCGCTTGGTTGCTTCATGGCCGGCCTCGGAGGCGCAGTCGTCGTGCCGGCGCAGGCCGCCGTGCTCGGCATGGGCGTTGAAGCGCTGATCCTCGCATTCGTTGTGGTCGTCATCGGCGGGCTCGGCAGCCTCGAGGGCGCATTGATCGGCGCACTCATCGTGAGCTTCGTGCGCACTGCCGGCATTCAGTTCTTTCCCGAGGTCGAGCTCGCGGTCCTGTACCTGATCGCGGCCATCGTCCTGCTAGTCAAGCCGACCGGCCTGTTCGGGAGGGCGTGACGATGTCGAAAAACGCCTCCCGGACCGGGCCCTCGACGCCCCTGATCGTTGCCTGCGTAATACCGATTCTAATCGTGCTCGTGGGCCTGCCGAGGTTCGTCGACGTCTATCAGCTACAGTTGTTCACCTACGGGCTGATCTATGCGATCGCGGCTCTCGGGTTTAATTTGCTGCTCGGCTACACGGGACTGCTTTCTTTCGGCCATTCGGCCTATTTCGGCATCGGCGCCTACTCCGCTGCCTTCCTGGTCAGGTATTTCGGCATCGGCTCGATCGAGGTCTACATCCTGGTCGGACTCGTGTTCACCGGCCTAATATCGGCCGCGTTCGGCTACGTCTGCGTGCGCCATACGCGCATTTTCTTCGGTATCCTGACGCTGGCACTGTCGCAGGTGCTGTGGACGCTGGCCTAT
>DASSYU010000602.1:0-2240 GCA_035703125.1 Pseudolabrys sp.
CGCCGGATGTCGGCGTCACAAGCCCCATGATCATCGCGATGGTCGTGGTTTTGCCGGCGCCGTTGCCGCCAAGCAGTCCGGTGATCGAACCCGCCGCAAGCCTGAACGATATGCCGTCCACCGCCACCACGCCCTTATAGCGCTTGACCAGGCGGTCGACGGCAATTGCAGGCGTTTGCTCCATGACGCAAAGAGATGTGACGCCCCGCCGCAGAAAGCGCAAGGGCCGATTCTTCGCTGTCTCTGCACTTCTACAGAGCAAGCCCAGACCTTACACTGGCTGCATGCCTGCGCTCGGATATGTCCAGCATCACCCGCACCGCAACGTGCGTCTCGATACGCTCGTGCGGCTGCGCTGGCTTGCAATCATCGGCCAGACGACCGCCGTGCTCGTCGTCTATTACGGTCTGGAGTTCAAGCTGCCGGTCTACGCCTGCCTTAGCGTGATCGCCTTAGCGGCCTGGCTCAACGTCGCACTGCGGCTCCGTTTTCACGTTACGCAGCGCCTCGAGCCCGATCGCGCGGCTTGGCTGCTCGCATTCGACATTGCCGAATTGGCGGTGCTTCTGTTCCTGACCGGCGGATTGCAGAATCCCTTTGCATTCCTTTTTCTCGGTCCGGTTCTGCTCTCGGCAACCGCGCTGCCGCCCCGTTTTACGTTGATTCTCGGCGGCTTTGCCGTCGTCTGCTCGACCGTTCTCGTTTTCGTGCACTACCCGCTGCCGTGGGACATCGACGACCCGCTGCAACTGCCGCCGATCTACATGATGGGTGTCTGGCTCTGCATTCTGCTCGCGATCGGATTCATCGGCGTCTACGCCTGGCAGATCACCGAAGAGTCGCGCCAGCTTTCGGACGCGCTTGCCGCGACTGAGCTTGTGCTGGCGCGCGAGCAGCACCTTTCGCAGCTTGACGGTCTCGCGGCCGCCGCCGCGCACGAGCTCGGCACGCCCCTCTCGACCATTTCGGTGATTGCAAGAGAGCTCGAGCGCGCGATCGCGCCCAACGCGCCGCACGGTGACGACGTACGGCTTTTGCGTGAACAGGCGACACGGTGCCGGGACATCCTGGCAAAACTTACCGAATTGTCGGCCGGCGGTGGCGGCGAGCCCTTCGACCTCATGCGACTCACCACGTTGATCGAAGAAGTGGTTGCGCCACACCGGGATTTCGGTGTGACCATCGAGGTGAACGCGCCCGACAATCTCGGCTCCGAGCCGGTCGGCGCGCGCAATCCGGCAATTCTGTACGGACTCGGCAACCTTCTGGAAAATGCTGTCGACTTTGCCAACGATCGTGTTTCGGTGGACGCACGCTGGACCGAAGATGCTGTCGAAGTGACCATCAGTGACGACGGCCCCGGATTTGCGCCGGAAATCATAGGCCGGATCGGGGAGCCTTACGTCACCAGCCGCCGCGGGCATCCGCACGACACCAGCGACGAGCCGGCGGGCCTCGGACTCGGATTCTTCATCGCCAAAACGCTGCTGGAACGCGCGGGGGCGACCCTTTCGCTTGAAAACAGGCCCGCGCCCCATCGCGGCGCAATCGTCCGACTCCATTGGAGTCGCAGCGATTTCGAGCGGCCGTTAACGTTCGCAGCGGCCTGAGACCTGCCGTTTGATCACTAATTTTTGCGGTGTGATTGAACAGCCGCGCGCGGTAGAATGCGTCCAAAGGTAAATTGTCGAGGTAGCATCGTGGATGCCCTGATCAGTGAGACCGCCAACCCAGCGGCCAAGATTAAGATTCCCGGCGAACGCACATTGCTGATCGTCGAGGACGATCAGTCGTTTTCGCAACGCCTGGCCAAGGCGCTGGAACAACGCGGCTTCATCGTCACGACTGCGGATTCGGTCGCCGAAGGCCTGCTGCAGGTCGAGAAGGCCGCGCCGGCCTACGCCGTGGTTGACATGCGGCTCGACGATGGCAACGGTCTTGACGTGATTTCCGCACTCAAGAGTCGTCGGCCTGACGCGCGCGCCATCATCCTCACCGGCTACGGGAATATCGCCACTGCAGTGAACGCCGTTAAGCTCGGCGCGGTCGACTACCTCGCAAAACCCGCCGATGCCGACGACGTCGTCGCAGCGCTGC
This sequence comes from Pseudolabrys sp., assembly GCA_035703125.1. Classification (GTDB taxonomy): domain Bacteria; phylum Pseudomonadota; class Alphaproteobacteria; order Rhizobiales; family Xanthobacteraceae; genus Pseudolabrys. The sequence goes on from DASSYU010000602.1 coordinate 2,098, forward strand.
TGGCGCAGGACAATACCAAGATCGAACCGCCGGAAAATCCGATGTCGGCCGATCGCGTGCGCTGGGAACATATTCAGCGGATCTACGAATTGTGCGGCCGCAACGTTTCGGAAACGGCACGGCGGCTTAACATGCACCGGCGG
>DASSYU010000097.1:0-10229 GCA_035703125.1 Pseudolabrys sp.
CTCATGGCCGCGGTGGCAAAACCGTCCCCGATCTCCACGCCTTTGACCGCGTTGATCCCCATTAGCGCGGCCGCAAGATCGCCGTCGAGCTTGGCATAGACTGGTGCCCCGAGCCCCGCCGGAATGGCTTCGGCCACGATCTCGATGACCGCGCCGCAGGATGAGCCCGCCTTGCGGACACCGTCGAGATACTCCTCGAAGAACTCCGCCTGCTTGGCGTCGGGGCAGAAAAACGGATTCTGACCGATCTCGTTCCAGTCCCAGCGCGACCGGTCGACCTTGTGTGGACCCATCTGCACCAGCGCGCCTCGCACCGTCAGCCCGGGCACGATCTTGCGTGCGATCGCGCCCGCAGCAACCCGTGCGGCCGTTTCACGCGCGGATGCCCGGCCCCCGCCCCTGTAGTCGTGGATGCCGTATTTGACGTCGTAGGTGTAACCGGCGTGGCCCGGGCGATACTTGTCCTTGATCTCTGAATAGTCCTTCGAGCGCTGGTCGACGTTCTCAATCATCAGCATGATCGGCGTCCCGGTCGTGACCTGTCGGCCCGTTTTTTCGTCGGTGAAGACGCCCGACATGATCTTGACCGCGTCAGGCTCCTGCCGCTGCGTCGTAAAGCGCGACTGGCCCGGCCGCCGGCGGTCGAGCTCGCGCTGGATGTCCTCGACGCCAAGGGGAATCCGTGGTGGACAGCCATCGACCACGCAGCCAATCGCCGCCCCGTAGCTTTCGCCGAAGCTGGTGAACCGGAAGAGATGACCGAAAGTATTGAATGACATGGAGTTCTGCGGTTGCGCGGTTTGGTAGCCCGCGCCTCTGCGGCGGTCAAATAAGCGGCACGCACGCGACGAACCGCGTGTAAAACGTGCAAACGGACAATCCCGCGGGACAGATTTGCAAATTTTCTGCCGCTGCTGAATGGATGTTCACCTCGCTGAACGAAGATTAATGGCAAGCTGAATGGCCGTTAAGCTACGGAAAAATAAGGATTTTTTCCGTTTTCACGATTGCAGGCGGGAAGTCCTTCGATTATCTTTTTCCCTGGTTGGGGGAAGCACGGATGTCCGCGCTGGGTAGCAAAACTATCGCTCCAGCCAGTCAATGGATCGATCCAAGAGGACAAACACAATGCGCAAGATTACTGCAATCGCCGTCGCGCTCGGCTTCCTCACTTCGGTGAGCCTGCCGGCGTTCGCGACCCCGGCCGTCCACGGCGTCGTGAAGAGCGACGACCTGTCGGCCGCCAAAAAGAAAAAGAAGAAGAAATCGGATGGTGCAGAGAAGAAGAAGTCCGAGAACATCGTGCTCGGCACTGATCTCTCCGCTGCCAAGAAGAAAAAGAAAAAGAAGGACGACAAGATGGAGAAGAAGTCCGACAACACCGTGCTCGGTACTGACCTCTCCGCTGCCGAAAAGAAGAAAAAAAAGAAGAAGAAGGACGACAAGAAATCCGAGATCTTCTATCGGATCGCCGCTTGATTTTGGATTTGCAGCGCGATTCGCGCTTAGCAGCAAACGGCCGAGCCATTTCGCCCGGCCGTTTTGTTTTTCGGATCAGGCGTAACGCGTCATCCGGTTGCCCTCAAACACATAGACGACGCCTTGCGCGATATCGACAAGCGGAGCGGCTGCCGGTTTCGCGATTCCGAGATAGGCAAGGAGCCCGCGTGCAGTGCCGCCGTGCGCGACCGCGACCGTGTCGCGCGCAAGCGCCTCGTACCACCCGCGCATCCGTGCGGATACCGCCTCATAACTTTCGCCGCCAGGCGGAACAAAATGCCACTTGTCGTGCTCACGCGCAGCGATCCGCTGCGGATCGCGTGAATGCAGTTGCGCGATCGTGAAGCCTTCCCACTCGCCAAAGGCTATCTCCGCGAGCCGTGGCTCGATGCGATAGCCGTCCGCGGGAAGCCCGAGCGGCTCGCGCGCCAGCTCCATGGTCGTGCGCGCGCGGCCGAGCGGGCTCGAGACGAAGTCCAGTTCGGCCACGTTGCGGCCGTCGCGCAGGAACAATTCCCGGAGAATTTCGCCGCAATGCAGGGCCTGCGCGCGCCCGCGCGCGTTGAGGGGGACGTCGTGCTGGCCCTGCAGTCGGCCGGTTACGTTCCAGTCGGTTTCGCCATGGCGGAAATAAAAGACGACCGGTCGCGACTTTGCGGCCTGACCCATCAGTCGGTCTTGCCGACGGCGATATCGGGGGCATCGGGGTGCTTGATGCCGACGATATGGTATCCCGCATCGACGTGGTGGATCTCGCCGGTTACCCCGCTCGACATGTCGGAGAGAAAGTAGACGCCCGCCTTGCCGACTTCTTCCAGCGTCAGGTTGCGCCGCAGCGGCGTATTATATTCGTTCCACTTCAGGATATAGCGGAAATCGCCGATGCCCGATGCGGCAAGCGTCTTGAGGGGCCCGGCCGAAATCGCGTTCACACGGATATTCTTGACGCCGAGATCGGCCGCAAGATATCGCACCGACGATTCCAGAGCCGCTTTGGCAAGGCCCATCACGTTGTAATGCGGCATCCACTTTTCGGCACCGTAGTAGGTCATGGTTAGCAACGAACCGCCGTTCGTCATCAGCTTCTCCGCGCGCTGCGCGAGCGCGGTGAACGAGTAGCAGCTCACGACCATGGTCTTGATGAAGTTGTCTTCGGTCGTATCGACATAGCGCCCGTCGAGCTGATCTTTGTCCGAGAAGGCGATGGCGTGCAGCAGGAAATCGAACGAGCCCCATGCCGATTTCACATTGGCGAAAACGGCGTCCATGGAGGCAGGGTCCGTGACATCGCACTGACCGACGACCAGGCCGTCGACCTCCTCAGCCAGCGGCTCTACCCGCTTTCTTAGTGCATCGCCCTGATAGGTGAATGCGACGTCGGCGCCGTGGTCGCGGCAGGCGCGAGCAATTCCCCAGGCAATCGAGCGGTTGTTGGCCACGCCCATGATCAATCCGCGCTTGCCGCGCATCAGGCCCGAGGTTTCCGGCATGGTCCTTCCCTATAGCCGGTGAGCTATGACACAGGCGTTTTGGGCCATCAAGCAAAGCACCGGCAGGGGGATTTGTACTGTTAATTCAATTCGATTTTGGGAATATGATTGGATGGGCGGGGTTTTTCTGACAACTGATCTGCACCCGACCTGTGTCGGCGGCGTGGCAGGCAAGTGACCTCAAGGGCGCTTGGTCGGCATGCAATGAAAGTCAACGGAGGCCCGGTTTGCCCACGTTTCAGCAAAACGTCGAAGCAACCATCCCTGCCCTGCGCCGTTACGCGCGTGCGCTGACGCGGGATGCCGATATCGCTGACGATCTCGTGCAGGACACGCTCGTGCGCGCATTGCGTTCCGAGCACCTGTTTCACGGCGGCGACGTACGTAGTTGGCTGTACACGATCCTGACCAACCTCAACCGCAATCGGTTGCGTTCGCTGGCCAGACGGCCGGTGTTGTCTCCGATTGAGGACAATGACGCGCCTGACCTGGCAGGACCGGAAGCGGGCGGGCGCGACATTGAGCGGGCGCTCGCAACGCTGGTTGAAGACCAGCGCAACGCCTTGTTGCTCGTAGTGCTCGAGGGGTTGAGCTACCGCGAAGTCGCCGAGGTGCAGGGCGTGCCGATCGGTACTGTCATGTCGCGTCTGGCGCGTGCGCGCGTACAGATCAAAACCTATCTCGACGGCGGGCGCCCGGCGCTGCGTCGCGTGAAATGAGAAAAAAGGTGAACCCATGATCGATCGCGATTCACCCGTGACCGAGGATGAACTGCACGCCTATATCGACGGCGAATTGCCGGCCGACCGCATGGAGGCTGTCACCGCCTGGCTTGCGGCTCACCCAGAACAGGCCGTAGCGGTCGCATCCTGGCGCGCGCAGTCCGAGCGGATCCGCGCGCGCTTTGGCGCCGTTCTCGAGGAAGTGGTGCCGGAACGGCTCACGCTCGACCAGATTATCCGCAATGATCGCGCCAATGGACGGTCGTGGAAAATATTTGCCGCCGCTGCGGCAGTCATTGCGTTCCTTGCCGGGGGTGCGAGCGGTTGGTTTGCGCATGGCGCCTCCGTTGGCACGCGCACCGGCTCGTTTGCTGTCGCGAATGGGGCGCTCGATGCCTACAGGCTCTACGTCGTCGAGGTGCGTCACCCGGTCGAAGTGCCGGGCACCGAGCGCCAGCACATGACGCAGTGGCTCTCCAAGCGCGTCGGCGAGGACCTGCGCGTGCCGGATCTGCAAGCGATTGGCCTCAAGCTAGTCGGCGGCCGATTGCTGCCGGGTCCGACCGGCGCAGCCGCCTTTTATATGTATGAAGGCACATCAGGCGAGCGGTTCACGATATACTGCGCGAAGACGAGCGCGCCGGCGAGCGCGTTCCGCTACACGGCCGGCGAGCGCGCCGCCGCGTTCTACTGGGCCGACGGCAAGGTTGCGTATGTGGTGAGCGGGCCGGCCGACCGCGAAAAGCTCGAGAAAGTGGCGAAGGCCGCCTACGAGCAGATGGAAAGGGACGACGCGAAGAAGTCGTAACGTACAGCTGGCGACGCGATGCTGCCCTACTCCATCCCGCCGCGCGGGTCGTAGGGCTTCTTGTCGCGCCAGGATTTCATCATCTCCGTGAACGTATCGTCAGTCTGTTCAGGCAGCATGATGCGCACGGTCGCGAGCAGGTCGCCGCTGCCGCCTTTTGCTTTTAGGCCCTTGCCCTTGAGACGAAATGTGCGCCCCGAATTCGTTCCCGCCGGAATTGCCAATTCGACCGCGCCGTCGAGCGTCGGAACGCGGACTTTGCCACCGAGCGCCGCTTCATAAAGCGCGATTGGCAACTCGAGCCGCAGGTCACTGCCATCCGGCTTGAACAGTGAATGCGGAGCCACGTTGACCGTGATCAGAGCATCGCCTGCCCGGCCGCTCGCACTCGGCCAGCCTTGCCCTTTCAGCCGGATCTGCTGACCGCTCGCAATCCCCGCCGGAATCTTGACCTCGACGTCTTTGCCGGTCGGCAAATGGACGCGGGCTTTTGTCCCCTTGACTGCATCGTTGAGCGTGATGGTGAGCGAGGCATGCAGATCCTGCCCCGCACCGGTGCCTGCACTGAAGTCCTCACCTTCGAACGGCGTGCCCGACCCGTGCCGCGCACCGCCACGCGCACCACCGCCAAACATCCCACGCAGAAGTTCGTCGATTCCACCGCCGAACCCACCACCGCCGCCACCGCCTGAGCGGCGGAAGCCGTCGGGACCGAAACTGAAACTCTCGAAGTGCGCGCCGCCGCCTGGATTGAAACCGCCGCCCTGCTGGGCGCCGAAACCTTCGAAGCCCTGAAAGCGCGGCTTACCCTCGGCATCGATCTCGCCGCGGTCGAACGCCTTGCGCTTGTCGGCATCGCCGACGATCTCGTAGGCGGCGTTGAGCTCCGCAAAACGCGACGCCGCCTTCGGGTCGTGCTTGTTGGCGTCCGGATGTAACTTTTTCGCAAGCCGGCGATAGGCGCTTTTGATGTCGCCTTCGCTCGCACCCTTTGAAACCCCCAGAACGTCATAGGGGTCGCGCATCTGATCCAAACTCCCGTAAATTCCCCGGCCCGCGGGCCGAGCGCCTGCGTTTCATCACATCAATGTGGGGCTCCACAAGCGCGGATGCAACGCGCCGAGCGCGCAAACGCGCAATTACGACCGCTTCCAGGGCTTGAACGAGCGAACCTGCCAATCACCCTGCTGCTGCTTGCACGCTTCGCCCTGCACCCAGGATTGCGAGCTGCCCGACACAAAGCTCGCGAGGAAATCGCGGCATGTCTGGCCATCCTGCGTATAGGCCGAGGCGATCGGCGTGACCGTGCCGCGCGTTCCGGTGCGCGGATTTTCCCACGGCATGCTTGAGTCCTTATCGCCGCGGCTCAGCACGGCGTTCGCAGCGGCTCGCGCATAGGCAAGATCGGCAGGCGGCGGCAGTTGCGCTTCCTCTTTCGCACTCGTCGCCGTGACGGTGTCGGTGCGATCTGACTTGTCGCTGGAGGGGAAGAACGAATCCAACTGGCCGGACAGGCTGCATCCGCCGAGGGGAATTGCGAGTGCCGCGGCAATTGCCGCCTTCCGCCATAGGCGCGGCCACGCCCATCCACTATAAAGGCCACGGATTTGACGGGTCCTAGTCCCGGCCACGTGAAGCACCCCAGCAGATGTCCGACACCACACCGATTGAACACCCGAGTTGGTTAACGACTGGTGATTTCACCGCAGCCGACGAACCTTTGCGGCTGTTTGCCGCCTGGCTGACCGACGCAACGGCTTCAGAACCCCGTGACCCCACCGCAATGACCCTCGCTACCGTCGATGCCGACGGCCTTCCGAATGCCCGGATGGTCCTTCTGAAAGGCTCCGATGAGCGGGGATTCGTCTTCTATACCAATATGGGCAGCCAAAAAGGGCAAGAGTTGGGTGCCCACCCCCAGGCGGCGCTGGTTTTTTATTGGAAATCCTCAAACCGCCAGGTTCGGGTGCGCGGCACCGTGGAACAGGTGACTGATGCCGAGGCCGACGCCTATTTCGCTTCACGCCCGAAGCAGGCCCAGATCGGGGCCTGGGCAAGCAAGCAGTCAGCCCCGTTGGAGAGCCGGCTCGCCTTCGAGAAAGCGGTCGCGACCTATGCGGCAAAATATGCCATCGGCAAGGTGCCTCGTCCGCCCAACTGGTCGGGCTACCGCATCGTGCCGCTGTCGATCGAGTTCTGGCAGGAACGGCCGTTTCGCCTGCACGATCGCATCGCGTTTACGCGCAGCCGGCCGGACGCAGCGTGGAGCAAGACGCGGCTCTACCCGTAAGCTAGCATCATAGAACGATCGCTACGCTAGAACGATTCCAGGAACGACATGGCGACCTCGCCGACGAACCAGCCGCGCCGCACGCTGCTTCTGACCGGAGCAAGCCGTGGCATTGGCCATGCGACGGTGAAACGGTTTTCGGCCGCCGGCTGGCGCGTCATCACCTGCTCGCGGCATCCGTTTCCGGAAAATTGTCCGTGGGAAGCGGGACCCGAGGACCATATCCAGGTCGATCTTGCCGACGAAGACAATACGAACGACGCGATTGCGGAAATCAAACGGCGGCTCGACAATTGGGAGTTGCACGCGCTCGTCAACAACGCCGCCATCTCGCCGAAGGCCGATGGCGGAAAGCGTCTCTCAACGCTCAACACCAGCAACGACGACTGGCACCACGTGTTCCAAGTGAACTTCTTTGCGCCGATCATGTTGGCGCGTGGGCTTATGGAAGAACTCAAAGCCGCCAAGGGTTCGGTGGTCAACGTGACTTCGATCGCCGGCTCACGCGTGCATCCGTTTGCAGGGGCCGCCTACTCGACGTCGAAGGCCGCGCTCGCGGCGCTCACGCGCGAAATGGCGAGCGACTTCGGACGGCTCGGCATCCGCGTCAACGCCATCGCGCCCGGCGAGATCGACACCGCCATCCTGTCACCAGGCACGGAAAAGATCGTCGAGCAGATTCCGATGCAGCGGCTCGGCACCACCGACGAAGTCGCCAAGATCATCTACGTGCTGTGTACCGACACGAGCTCCTACGTGAACGGCGCCGAGATCCACATCAATGGCGGCCAGCACGTGTGAGTGCAACCCGTCACGGCCGATTTCGTTAGAATATGCGCGGTGCGTTTCCTTTGCGCCATCGAGGCCGGGAGGTGGACGAGAGTCGGCCTCTCAGGCCTGAGCTACAACCACTTCCGCCACTTGAAATACAGATACGGAAGCGCGGCCGCCAGCAGCATCAGGAATAGCGCGAAGGGATAGCCGCCCACCCATTCGAGCTCCGGCATGTGCTTGAAATTCATGCCGTAGATCGAGGCGACCAGCGTCGGCGGCATCAGCACCACGGCCGCTACCGAGAAGATCTTGATGATGTTGTTCTGCTGGATGTTGACCACGCCCAGCATCGCATCGAGCAGGAACGTGATCTTGTTGGTCAGGTATGTTGCGTGATCCGACAGCGAGCCGACGTCGCGCTGCATCGACTGCAATTGCGCGCGCATGTCTTTGGGCCATTTCATGCTGTCGGCCTCATTGGCGAGGAACAGGAGCAGGCGTCCGATCGACACCAGGCTCTCGCGTACTTTTGAGGTAAGGTCGCCCTTCCGACCGAGCGCCTTGAGCACGTCGTTGTAGGACGGCGGCTTGACCTCCTCCTCCGGCTCGAAAATCGAATGCGAGACCTGGTCGACCTCGGCGCCGATGCGCTCAAGAATATCGGCGGAGCGGTCGACGACGGCATCAAGCAGATCCATCAGCACGCTTTCCCCGGACACTTTCGGGGGGCACGTGCGCGCGAGCTTGTGCTCGACGATGGCGAAAGGCCGCGGGTCGTCGTAACGCACGGTTGCCAACCGATGACTGGAGAGAATAAAGGTGACCGCCGTCGTCTTCGGTGTCGGCGTGTCCGAATGGCACATCAACGTCGCTGTCATGTAGCGCGCGCCGTTCTCGACATAGAGGCGGCTGGAGACCTCAATCTCCTGCATCTCCTCGCGGGTCGGCACGGCGATGCCGAGCATCTGCTCGACCAGCTTGTCTTCCTGCACGGTCGGCGTGACCATGTCGATCCACACAGCATTGTCCGGCGGTGGCGAGCCGGGTTCGACGGCAATGCGCTCGAGCGTCGTGCCGTGCGGAACGTAGACCGAAAGCATGCAGTCACCATCTTGCGCGCGATTCGCTTTCGCGATCACGTGGCGGTCGGATCACCTCTCATGACCCGATCGCGCGGATTTTCGCAAGGTATAAATGCTTCTTCGGCGCAGCCGCTCCGGCGGCCGCACACCAATTGTCGTGGCGGGTGAAGAACGAGAGCCGTCCGGCTAACTGGCGGCCGGCGCACGCGACACGTCAGTCGCGATCGTAAGGCTCAAGATGCGCTTCGGTCGTGTGGCGCTGTCCACTTTGGTGGCACACCGCCGCCGCAACGGCCGAAATCCCAATCTTGCCGTAACGGTTGTCGAGGTTTGTGTATTTGCGTCCGGAGTCTTGCTTCTGCTCCGTTGCCTTGGTCATTTCCATAGTCCTGAACTCCAGTCCTTCCTTGGCGTTTGTCCCCAAGCTCACAAGATGGCACACGAGTGGGGCGGAATTACGCGGCAAATCGTATGGTCTCGTGACATTTGCGACCGTCCAGCCGCGCCCCTGATTATAGGCGCGGCCATGGTAAACCCGGCCTTAAGCTGTTGCGGTCAAAGTCGTTTTGTGTGCTCGGCCGCATTGGTGCACTGCGACATTCCTGCAACAGGTCCACAGGAAGGTGATCACAAACCCGCCAGAAACGTAGCAACGGCGCGGTTTTTTCGCTTAATTGCGGCGTAGGACCATGATGCGGGGCGCCCGAAATGGCGACCGAGAAAACGAGGAAGACAATGGCGGTCAAGAGGTTGGCGGTCGTTCTGTTGGGCGGCCTGGTTCTCGGTGGATGCATGCAGTCCACGGTCGAGGTGGCCTCGGACGCGAACCTCACGCCACGTGACAGAAAGTTGCTGGCGGCTGCGCCTTACGAAAAGGCGGCAATCCCCGAACCGTACAAACGCCACATCGTGGCGTATCACCGCAAGGAAGCGCCGGGCACGATCCTCATCGATTCCGATGCGCGCTATCTCTATTACGTGCTGCCCGAAGGCAAGGCGATCCGCTATGGCGTCACCGTTGGCGAGGAAGCGCTGGCATTTTCGGGCGTGGCCAAGATCGGGCGCATGACCGAATGGCCGGCTTGGACCCCGACTGAAGACATCAAGAAGCGCATGGACGTACCGAACTTCGTCGGTCCTGGCCCGCAGAACCCTATGGGTGCGCGTGCGTTGTACCTGTTCGAGGGTAACAAGGACACGCTTTACCGCATTCATGGCACCAATCAGCCGGAATATATCGGCCAGGCGATCTCCTCGGGCTGCGTCCGTCTGACCAACGAGGACGTCATTGATCTCTACAAGCGTGTGAAGCAGGGAACGGTGGTCGTTGTGCTCGCCCCGAACCAGGGCGATTCACCGGCCAATCCGCGCGTGGCGTTGGTCAATCCGTTCCGCGGCAACTGAGCTGATCAAAACCGGTTTAAAGAACGGCGCCCGTTTGGGCGCCGTTTTGTTTTGCGGCTAGCGGCAGAACTACCGCTTCTGGTAGCGGCAGAAGTCACGCGCCCAACGCGATCTGCACAATCTCGGCGGCACGCCGAGGCGCTTATCGAGCGACAGGAA
>DASSYU010000107.1:0-3202 GCA_035703125.1 Pseudolabrys sp.
CGAAACCAGCACACTCTGCTCTCAGCAGGGGACGCGGCTTAAAGCAACGACGATCGGGCTTCCTTGGTCTCTGCCGGCCTCCACCACCGGCGCGGGTCACCGAAGAGGCTTGTTCATCTTTGCCGGCCGTGCGGACGGGGATCCCCCATCCAATCCAAGGCAGCATGAGCGGGAGACGATGTGTGTAGCGTTGGCGCGTCCCCATCGCGCGCAGACGCTTGCCTTCGTTGACCGCAGCATTCGGAGCTTGATGGCTCCGTCAGCCGTGGGGAATAGCGCCAATGACCGAGCGCATCCGCGAGTTCCTACGTAAGCGTAACGACGAAGGCCCCTGCCTCGTCGTCGACCTTGACGTGGTTCGCGACAACTACAATGCCTTTGCCAAGGCCCTGCCTGACACGCGGGTGTTCTATGCCGTGAAGGCCAACCCGGCGCCGGAGGTTCTGGCGCTGCTGGCCAAGCTTGGCTCCTGCTTCGACACCGCCTCGATCCCCGAGATCGAGATGGTGCTGGCGGCAGGCACCACGCCGGACCGTATCAGCTACGGGAACACCATTAAGAAGGAGCGCGACATCGCCCGCGCCTACGCGCTCGGCGTCCGGCTCTATGCGGTCGACTGCAAGGCCGAAGTCGAGAAAATCGCCCGTGCGGCGCCTGGCAGCCGGGCCTTCTGCCGCATCTTATCCGATTGCGTCGGGGCGGATTGGCCCCTGTCGCGCAAGTTCGGCTGCGAGCCGGCAATGGCCGCAGACGTGCTCGAGCACGCCCTCAAGGCAGGCCTCGAGCCGTGCGGCGTATCGTTCCATGTGGGTTCCCAGCAGCGCAACCAGCACGCTTGGGATCGCGCGCTTGCGTCGGCAGCGGCCGTATTCAAGGAGTGCGGCGAGCGCGGCATGAACCTGTCGATGGTCAACCTGGGCGGTGGCTTCCCGACCAAGTACCTGAAGAATGTGCCTTCCGTGAAAACCTACGGAAACGCGATCTTCAAGGCGCTGCGCAAGCACTTCGGCAACCGGATCCCGGAAACCATTATCGAGCCGGGCCGCGGCCTGGTCGGCAATGCCGGCACCATCGAAGCCGAGGTTGTCCTCGTCTCCAAGAAGAGCGAGGAGGACGACGTCCGCTGGGTCTATCTCGACATCGGCAAGTTCGGCGGTCTCGCCGAAACCATGGACGAGTCGATCCGCTACCCGATCCGCACCCCGCGGGACGGCGACGCGCTGGCACCTTGCGTGCTCGCGGGGCCGACCTGTGATTCCGCCGACGTGCTGTACGAGAAGGAGCCCTACATGCTCCCGGTCAGCCTCGAGATCGGCGACAAGGTGCTGATCGAGGGGACCGGCGCCTACACGGCGACCTACTCGTCGGTGGCATTCAACGGCTTCTCGCCGCTGAAGACCTATCACATCTGACATCGCCGGGGCCGGCTGGGCCGGCCCCTCCAATCCCGAACAGCGCCCCTTTGAGCGCGCGTCGTTGCGCGCCGGGGGCAGGAGCACGAAGTGAGATGATCTCGATCAGAAAGGAACGGCCTCCCGACGTTGCGGCGCGCGAAGCGCTGCTTGACGACGCCTTCGGCGGCCAACGTTGGCGCAAGAGCTCGCAGAGGCTGCGCAACGGACGGTCGCCAGCCGAAGGGCTCGCTTTCGTCGCGACGGATGGCAAGCGCGTCGTCGGCACGGCCAGGCTTTGGGACATCGTCAGCGGCACCGGCAAGCCGGCCCTGCTGCTCGGCCCGGTCGCCGTCGCCTCCGATCACCGCAACCGCGGGATTGGCGCGGCGCTGGTCCGCCGTGCCCTCAGCGTGGCGCGGCGACAGGGTCACCGCGCGGTCATCCTCGTCGGCGATGCGCCCTACTATGGCCGCTTCGGCTTCTCCGCCGCGAAAACCGCGGCCCTGCGAATGCCCGGTCCCTTCGAGCGCCAGCGCCTGCTCGGTCTCGAGCTAGTGCCCGGAGCGCTCGATGGAGCGCGCGGCTTGCTGCGCGCGGCCGGCCGGCCCCTTCAGCCCGCAATCGCTGCATCGGCGGCCTAACCAGCCCAGCAAAATACCGTGGACGCCGGACGGGCTTTTGCCCGGCTGCTATTCCGTTCGCGCTCCGGCACGGATATGACCGGACTCTTTGGAGACACTGACGATGCCCAAATGGCCAGTGCATGCCCGCATTGACGGGCCCATCGTGATGATCGGCTTCGGCTCGATCGGCAAGGGAACCCTGCCGCTGATCGAGCGCCATTTCCATTACGACAAGAAGCGCTTTGTGGTCATCGACCCCGAGGACAAGGACCGCAAGCTGCTCGACCAGCGCGGCATTCGCTTCATCCATCAGGCAGTCACCAAAGCCAACTACCGCCACCTGCTCACGTCGCTGCTGACAGCCGGCGGCGGCCAGGGTTTTTGCGTCAACGTTTCGGTGGATACCTCATCCCTCGACATCATGGAGTTGTGCCGGGAAATCGGCGCCCTTTACATCGACACCGTGGTCGAGCCCTGGAAGGGCTTCTATTTCGACACCAAGCTCGGTCCCGAAGCGCGATCGAACTATGCGTTGCGCGAAAGCGTCCTCGCTGCGCGCCGCAAAAGGCCGGGCGGGCCGACCGCGGTGTCGTGCTGCGGGGCCAACCCCGGCATGGTCTCCTGGTTCGTCAAGCAGGCCTTGCTCAATATCGCGGGCGACGTGGGCTTGAAGGGCAAGCCGCCGAAAACACGCGAGGAGTGGGGCCGGCTGGCCAAGAAGGTTGGGATCAAAGGCATCCATATCGCGGAGCGGGACACGCAGCGGGCCAAGCAGCCGAAACCGATGAACGTGTTCATCAACACCTGGTCGGTGGAGGGTTTTATCTCTGAAGGCTTGCAGCCCGCCGAACTCGGCTGGGGCACGCACGAAAAATGGATGCCTTCGAATGCCAGCAGGCACAAAGGTGGCTGCGGTGCGGCGATTTATATGTTGCAGCCGGGTGCCAATACGCGCGTGCGCTCATGGACGCCGACCGCCCAGGCACAGCTTGGCTTCCTGGTCACCCACAATGAATCGATTTCGATCGCCGACTACTTCACCCTCCGGCGAGGTCGCAAGACCATCTACCGGCCGACGTGCCACTACGCCTATCACCCGTGCAATGACGCGGTGCTTTCAATGCACGAGGTCTTCGGGCGCGCCGGCGCGCCGCCGGAGGACATCCATATTCTCGACGAGCACGA
>DASSYU010000152.1:0-6127 GCA_035703125.1 Pseudolabrys sp.
GAGCCCTTTAACGCTTACGCGTTAACCACACGGCTGGCCGGGCCGCGCTTATCCGGAACGGTTCCACTGCACGCGACGAAATAATCTATCCGCCGCGACCGTCGCGAAACGCTTGCGGCGTCATGCCGGTCTGCTTGCGAAAAAAGCGGGTGAAATGCGACGGGTCGGAAAAGGCGAGATCGTAGGCGATTTCATGGATCGCCTGGTTGGTAAATACAAGCTGCCGTTTGGCTTCGGTAAGAACGCGCTGCCGGATGAGATGCCCGGCGGTGACGCCGGTCGCGCGTTTGACATGGTCATTGAGACGGTCGGGTGTCATCGCCAGTTTTTCGGCGTAAAAACTGATGAGCCGCTCTTTGCGGAAATGTTCGTCGACGAGGCGGCGCAACTCCTCGACGCGCGCGTCGTATCGCGACAGCGTCACTGCGCCGCTCCGTGCCCGACTTACCGCCAGACGCACGACTTCAATCGCGATCAGTGCAAGCAACCCCCGCATCGCAAGCCGGTGACCTTCACGCGCGAGGGAATCCTCCTCGTGCAGATCGGCGCACAATGCCGAAAGGCGCTTGGCCTCGGCCGCATCGGCGAGCGGCAGAACCGGCTCGACGGCTACTGCTTTCAGCCGTGCAAGCGCTTCACCTGACTGATCGCCGAGAGCGTCAGCAACGTCTTCGGTAAAACTCACCACCCAGCCATTTGTGACTTGAGGCGTGAAGCGGAATCCGTGCGCCGTGGTTGCAGGCACAAGAATAACCGCGGGCGCCACGAAACGGGCCGTCGCGGTTTCGAAACTCATTTCGCCCCCGCCCTTTTCGATCAGCAGGATCTGGAAGAGATTGCGGTGGCGGTGTGCGCGGATCGTCCAATCATGGATAGATGAGCGCGATGCGATCGTTTCGATATGAATGAAGTCAAAGGCAGAGTCGTCAGGCGGATCGCCGTACAGATGAAACAGCGGCAGTGCCGAGACGTTGCCCATGCGCCAAGCATATTCGAACCGGTCATCGATAGCTATGGCGGTGGAAAATGCGAAGCCCCGCACGATCGTGCGGGGCTTCCGAACCTACTTGAGTGTAATTGGCGATTTACTGCTGGCCCTGCTGCTGCTGACCAGGCTTCGGCTGGCCGCCCTGCTGCTGTTGGCCACCTTGACCAGGCTTCGGCTGGCCGCCCTGCTGCTGTTGACCACCTTGCTGCTGACCAGGTTTCTGATTTGGATTCTGATTCATAGTCTTTTCCTCTCACACGTTGCTTCCGTTGCTTCGCCACTTCGATCGCTCGTTTTCCATGGCAAGAGTCAATCCACGGCCAATGCATTCGTTCCAAGATTCACATTGAGGCAATGCGTCTGGAACTTGTCCCAGCGTGTCGAGTTCCCTTTGCAACAGGGAGAACTGACGATGGGACGTTACTTGCTTCTGTGGTTGCTTGGGGTGCCGATTCCGATTCTGGTGCTGATCTGGCTTTTTGGTGGCCTTCACTAGACGCATGATCGGGGCAGCGATCCTGCCCCGAACGCAAGGTCGCGCGGCGGTTGCGTCGCGCATTTGACCGCCCCTGGCCGCCAATTCAGGGCCCATTCATTCAACGCAAAATCAGTTTCAACTAACAGCGGCGTCGCGTGCCGTTGCCGCTCGCGTTTTGCCCTGTTAAGCCTTCCGCGTGGGGCCTGTTGGTCGTCGGCCGGATGACCTCGGGAAATGGGGACGGCATGGAATATTTCCTTCAGCAATTGATCAACGGGGTCACGCTCGGCTCGATCTACGGGCTGATCGCCATCGGATACACGATGGTCTACGGCATCATCGGCATGATCAATTTCGCGCATGGCGATATTTTCATGGTCGGCGCGTTTATCGCGCTGATCGCTTTCCTGACGCTGGTCGCCATGGGCATCACTGCCGTGCCGCTGGCACTGTTCTTGGTATTGCTGATCGCGATGGCACTTACCTCGCTCTACGGCTGGACCGTCGAGCGTGTTGCTTACCGGCCACTGCGGCATTCGTTTCGCCTCGCGCCGTTGATCTCAGCAATCGGCATGTCGATCGTGCTGCAGAACTACGTGCAGATCGCGCAGGGCGCCCGCGTAAAGCCGTTGCCGCCGCTGATCAAGGACGGTTACACGCTGATCGACAGCCCGATTTTCGTCGTGCAACTCTCCAATGTGCAGATCATCGTCGTCGTCACAACCGTCGCACTGATGGTGGTGTTTTCTCGGATCGTCGCAAAAACACGGCTCGGGCGGGACATGCGCGCGTGCGAGCAAGATCTGAAAATGGCGTCGCTGGTGGGCGTCAACGTCGACCGCACGATTTCATACACGTTCGTCATCGGTGCCGCACTCGCCGCAGTCGCCGGCATCATGCATCTGCTCTATTACGGCGTGGTCGATTTCTATATCGGCTTTGTTGCCGGAGTAAAGGCGTTCACTGCCGCTGTGCTGGGCGGCATCGGCTCGCTACCGGGCGCGATGATCGGAGGGCTGCTGATCGGACTGATCGAGACATTCTGGTCGGCGTATTTTTCCATCGAATACAAGGACGTTGCCGCATTCTCGATCCTGGTAATCGTGCTGATCTTCCTGCCCACCGGAATTCTCGGCCGTCCCGAAATTGAAAAGGTCTAACGCAAAACGGGAATTCGTGTGACGCAGGAGGGAAGCAGCACGCGACACCGTGATTTTGCCGGCGCGCTGAAACACGCCGCACTGGCCGCGCTCGTCGCGTTCGGATTGTTCTCGCTGCTCGTCGGCATCCGCACCGACACTGGTCCGGGCGGCGCGCTTGAGCTGTCCGAACGCTTCGAGACCCTGGCCGTGCTCGTGGCAGTTGCCTTTGCGGGCGTGTTTCTACGCGAAATCCTTTTTTCCGGTGTGACCTTGGGGGCGGCGAGCTTTGTGCCGGAATCCGTCCGTCGCTCCACAGCTCGTATCGCGCAATTTCTCGGTCCAGGATTACTTATCTTCGCGGCCGTGGCGCCGATCATATTCTATAACAACCGTTATCTGCTCGATTTGAGCATACAAATCCTCACCTATGTCATGCTCGGCTGGGGCCTGAATATTGTGGTTGGCCTCGCCGGCCTGCTCGACCTTGGCTATGTCGCGTTCTACGCGGTCGGCGCCTATTCCTACGCATTGCTCGCGCAGAGCTTCGGCCTGTCATTCTGGATTTGCCTGCCGCTCGCCGGAATCCTGGCAGCGTTCTGGGGCGTTCTGCTCGGCTTTCCGGTGCTGCGCCTGCGTGGGGACTATCTCGCCATCGTCACCCTAGCCTTCGGCGAGATCATCCGGCTTGTTCTGATCAACTGGCAAAGTCTCACCGGGGGACCGAACGGCATATCAAGCATTCCGCGCCCCAGCTTTTTCGGCCTGCCATTCAACTCCGAAGAAGGTGGATTCGCTCACACCTTCGGCCTCGAATTTTCTCCCACGCACCGCGTGGTCTTTCTCTACTACGTCATCCTGGCGCTGGCGCTGCTTACCAATGCGGTCACCGTCCGGCTGCGGCGGCTCCCGATCGGCCGTGCCTGGGAAGCGCTGCGCGAGGATGAAATTGCCTGCCGGTCGCTCGGCATCAACACCACCAACACCAAGCTCACGGCCTTTGCGATGGGTGCCATGTTCGGGGGCTTTGCCGGCTCGTTCTTCGCCACGCGACAGGGATTCATCAGCCCGGAATCCTTCGTGTTCCAGGAATCGGCGATGGTCCTGGCGATCGTCGTCCTGGGTGGCATGGGCTCGCAGATCGGGGTCGCCATTGCCGCCACTGTGATGCTCGGAGGCTTCGAATTCTTTCGCGAGTTCCAGCAATACCGCATGGTCGTATTCGGTCTCGCCATGGTTGCAATCATGATCTGGCGACCGCGTGGGCTGATTTCGACGCGCACGCCCTCGGTATTCCTGAAAAAAGAGAAACCGGTCGATATTGCGCTAGCACGTGAGGAAGGCCGCGGATGAGCGAACCGATCCTCACCGTCAAGCACCTCACCATGCGCTTCGGCGGCCTGCTGGCGGTGGACGATCTGTCATTTAGTGCGCAGCGTGGCGACATCACCGCAATCATCGGGCCGAACGGCGCCGGCAAGACCACGGTCTTCAACTGCATCACCGGCTTCTACAAGCCCACTGTCGGGATGATTCGTCTCACCCATCCGGACGGGCGGGACTATCTGCTCGAGCGGTTGATCGATTTTCGTATCGCCAAGCATGCCCGTGTGACGCGCACATTTCAGAATATCCGGCTGTTTCCCGGCATGACGGGGCTGGAAAATCTGCTGGTCGCGCAGCACAACCCGCTCATGCTGGCATCTGGCTACACCGTCATCGGCATGCTCGGTCTGCGCGCCTTTGGCAATGCCGAACGCGCAGCGATCGACAAGGCAAAATATTGGCTCGACCGTATCGGGCTTTCAGAGCGCGCCGATGATCCCGCCGGCGAACTGCCCTATGGCGCTCAGCGGCGGCTGGAGGTCGCGCGCGCCATGTGCACCGCTCCGGTGCTGCTTTGCCTCGATGAGCCGGCCGCGGGCCTCAACGCGCGCGAAAGCGCCGAACTCAATGACCTTTTGCTTTACATCCGGGAAAAACACGCCACCTCGATTTTGCTGATCGAGCACGACATGTCGGTGGTGATGCAGATCTCCGATCACATCGTGGTGCTCGACTACGGCGTGAAGATTTCCGACGGCAAGCC
Source organism: Pseudolabrys sp. (assembly GCA_035703125.1). Classification (GTDB taxonomy): domain Bacteria; phylum Pseudomonadota; class Alphaproteobacteria; order Rhizobiales; family Xanthobacteraceae; genus Pseudolabrys. The sequence goes on from DASSYU010000152.1 coordinate 4,695, forward strand.
TGCCGAGGTGCGCAATGATCCGAAAGTCATCGCGGCCTATTTGGGCGTCGCCGACGAGGAGGTCGAGCACGTCGAAGCCGAGGCACGCGAATGAGCACCGCCGCGCAGATGCAAGACACGCAAGGACATCCGATGCTCACGGTGCGCGGCGTGAAGACCTACTACGGCAACATCCCGGCACTCAAAGGTGTCGATCTCGAAGTGAATCAAGGCGAGATCGTCGCGTTGATCGGGTCCAACGGCGCCGGCAAATCGACGCTGATGATGACTATTTTCGGGACGCCGCGTGCTCGCGAAGGTTTCATCCTGTTCGAAGGCCGCGATATCACACAGTTGCCGACGCATGAAATCGCCAAGCTGCACATCGCGCAGGCGCCGGAAGGCCGCCGCATCTTCTCGCGCATGACCGTGATGGAAAACCTGCAGATCGGCGCAACGGTGGCCGACGCTGCGCATTTTGACGAGGACCTTGCGCGCGTGTTTCAACTATTCCCCCGCCTGCGGGAGCGCTTGCACCAGCGCGGCGGCACCCTGTCCGGCGGCGAGCAGCAAATGCTGGCGATTGCCCGTGCACTGATGAGCCGCCCGCGCCTGTTACTTCTCGACGAGCCATCGCTTGGGCTCGCACCTCTCCTAGTCCAGCAGATTTTCTCGGCCATCCGCGAATTGAACGGGCGCGACAAGCTAACCGTGTTCCTGGTCGAGCAAAATGCATTTCACGCGCTCAAGCTCGCGCATCGCGGCTATGTCATGATCAATGGCCAGATTACGCTCAGCGGAGTAGGCAGTGAGTTGCTCAAGCGGCCGGAAATCCGCGCTGCCTATCTTGAAGGCAGCCGCATCGAACAGGCGCAGGGCAAGAAATAATGTGGGAACTCTACGCCACCGAGACCTTCCTGCAGGTTCTCCTGGTGACTGGCGCCATCGGCGGTGCGGCGGCTTGGCTTACCGGACAGGCCATTGCACAGACTTGGCGACCTTTCTGGCATCTGGTCGCCTATGTCGCGCTACTCGGCGCAGCCGTGCGCTTTGTACATTTTGCGCTGTTCGAGGCGGATCTGCTCACATTGCTCTCCTACATTGTCGATACACTGTTCCTGCTTGCAGTCGCCTCCCTCTCGTTCCGGATCGCCCGTACCTCCCAAATGGTCACGCAATATCCGTGGTTGTATGAACGCGCTGGGCCGCTGCGCTGGCGTGACCGTGCGGCGAAATAGTCTCCCTGCCCGCTTTCCCAATTTTCCAGACGCGATATGATTGATAGAACTTCGGGGACCGGACAAGGGCACCCACAGATAGCGCACTCGGGAGGTCGACGATGAAAAGGTTACGGCTGATTGGATTTGCGCTCGGCGCCAGCCTGGCATTAGCAGGCTCCGCGTTCGGGCAGGACATCGCCATTGGCGTGGCAGGCCCGATGACAGGCGGTGAGG
>DASSYU010000207.1:0-12838 GCA_035703125.1 Pseudolabrys sp.
CCAGCTCATGATCCAGGCGCCGGAGGCCAGCAGCCAGACGCGGAAAAATCCGCGCCGCCAGTTCACCTGCGCCTTGCTGTTCACCGGCGTTTCGACCACCCGGCGCGGCATTCCGAAATGGGGCATCGCATGCTCCCGGCACAAAAAATCGAACGGGGCCGCACGGCCGCAAACGGCCATGGCCCCGCAGGTTCCGCCCTGCCACCAGCGCAACGGCCACTAACGCACGTGGCGCGGGGCCGTTCCCGCCCTCCGCATCGGTGCGGCGCGGATGGCGGGGCGGAATCCCCTTATCGCGCGACCTGCGCGAAACGGGCTGCAGCGTGAATTGCCGCAGTGCCGCATCACACTACCGTAAGCTTTCGCGCTTTCCTAGGAACGGATGGCACCGCTCTCTGTTGGCCTCATGAACCGGCGGTCATGGGTCAGCAGGTGCGCAATGAGCAGGGCCGAGCAATATCTCAATCTGGCCGCCGAGGTGCGCGCCAGGGCTGCGCAGGAGGACAGTCCCATTCTCAGGGCGGAATGGGAGAACCTGGCCGAGACCTATGTGCGGCTCGCCGAGCAGTCCGAAGGCGCGCGCAACGCGTCGACCTACGACCCGATCCAGGACATGCTCGACCGCGCGCAGCCGGAAAAGAAGAGGCGGTGAGGGGACCAGTTTTGCGAACGGAAACTCATATCGCTCAACGGGCGAACTGAGACAGCGCCACTCATCCGCTCGTCCCCGCGAAAGCGGGGACCCAGTACTGCACTGCGGGCGGCACGACCTCTCGTTCGTCATGCGCGGGCTTGGCCCGCGCATCCACGTCTTTCCGCAACGCAATTCGACAAGGCGTGGATGGCCGGGACAAGCCCGGCCATGACCGCGCGAAGCGGCGCGGTCATTTCACCAACGCCCTGATGTGCTCGGCCGACGTGCCGTGTTTCTGCACCAGCCAGATGAGATCGCCGATCGAGATGCGCAGCTCGTTCGTCCAGTAAAGGAGCTCGCGCTCGTCGTTGATGTCGATCTCGTTCGGATTTTGCGGGGCCCAGTTGTCCGGCACCAGCGGCACGGAATCGATATTCGATCGATATGACATTGACACACCCCGACTGAACGCAACACCTGGCGGGCCGGATCCTAGCACCTGCCGGGGGCGGGGGGCCGCGACCAAATGCGCGACCCCGCGTCCCACAATGTGGCCCTTTGGCCTGCGCACCGGGCGGAATCAGGCCGCCCAGGCGATCATGTCCGTGCAACGCCCGGGCGTGCCGGCCGTTCCTGGCCGCCCGGCATGGGCCATGCCGCACGCCCGTCATGGCTGCATACCCCCGAGGTCTGGATGGACGGGCCCGCCCGCCGCCTTGCTCCGCCGAAGCAACGGGTCGGCGCAAAGCGCCGCCCGATGACAGGCTCCGCCGCTTCGGCTTCGCGAAGGCGAGAGCGCGTGAGGTGGAAAGCGCGATCCAGCGCCGGACTGCCATTCGCGCGGCACAGCCTCTCTCCGGTGTCATTGCCGGGCTTGACCCGGCAATCCATGATGAAGGGCCACAGCGAAATCACTTAAAGCTATTCATTGCTGCAACTCATCATGGATGCCCGGGTCGAGCCCGGGCATGACAAGCTGAGGACAGAAGACAATCCGGAACCAAAGTTCCGTGTCCTGCGTTTCCGACGCGCGCACAATTCGGGAGGCACCCATGGGCATTCTCTGGCTGATCATCATCGGCTTCGTCGCCGGCATCATCGCGAAATTCCTCCACCCCGGCTCCAACGAGCCGTCGGGCTTCATCCTCACCACGCTGCTCGGCATCGCCGGCGCCTTCGTCGCGACCTATCTCGGCCAGGCGCTCGGCTGGTACCATGCCGCCGAGGGGGCCGGCCTGATCGGCGCCGTGGTCGGCGCCATCATCGTGCTGGTGGTGTGGGGCTTCTTCGCGCGCCGCAGCGCGGCGACCTGAACCACGCCGAGAATTTCCGCACATCCCGCACTATCATTCGCTCATCCCCGCGAAAGCGGGGATCCAGGGCATCGGGCTCAGAGCTTGCGGCCCTGGATTCCCGCTGGAGCCTGCACTCGGGCCGGCAAAGCCGGACCCGGGTGCGGGAATGAGCGGAGCAGGTGACGGAGTTGTCCTCTCAGCGAGCGGTTCTCACAACGCCGACGTCACCACGGTGCTCAGCGCCTCGCTGCGCAGCCGCGCCGGGTCGCGCTCGCCGGCGGCCGAGCGTGTGTCAGCCCTTATTTGAAATCATCAATGTGCGCGCTGGAATGTCCGCCAGCGGCCAAAAACGCTACCGCTCCAACACAGGCGGATCCAGTTCAATTGCCTGCGCGGGAATCCAATGACAGACGTTCGTATTGAAAAGATCCTTGATGCACAGCATGTCAACGCCGCCGAATGTTACGGCCGGTCCCTCAACGGTATCGCGTCTATCGACGACGTAAAATCCGCATTCACCCGAATACTGAGCTTGAAAGTCGTCAACGGTCCTGGGGTGCTCGGAGCGCGTGCCACCCTTCGCGATGTCGATCCACAACAGGGTGTCGGACGGATTTCTACAGGCGGCAATATATTTTAGCTCAAATGGAGCTTTCAAAGCCCCGGCCCGGACAGTCGCGTTTGTCCGGTCCACGTATACGTAAGGCGCTGGTTCTGGTGGATGGAATATTTTGTACGTGACGATCCCCGCAACCACTGACATCGAAAAGAGAGCGCAACCCAGTAAGGCAATACGGACAGGACGGCGGTCGGCTTTCAGACTGAAACCTGCCTCTCCCAGAATGACACCGACAAAAGCTGCAACGGGCGGGATCCAAAGAAAATGACCTCCGGTGATGAAAGGAAGTTGTTTGCGCAGGATGAGCAGCAGCCACAAAGTCCATCCTGTCGTCGACAGCCAGGCTGCCCAGACGTGCCAGCTGTGGCGATTCTCATTCTTGTAACGCCACGCAGCAGAACGGCGAGGCACCAATAATTGGCAACGAACAGAATGACGAGCAGTGCGGCCGCGACACCAAGTCCAATCGAAAGATCGACCCAGGAACTCCAATCCAATGCGGGGTTGGCCCACGGACCGACAATCGCGACATAGAGAGCAGCCGAAGCGAGAAAAACGCGCCATGCAAGTTTGCGTGCCTCGGCGGGGCGGAGCCGCAAAACGACAACAATCGCGACAAGCACGACTACAAAACAAACGCCAACTGCATAGACGGAATGCAGAGGGTTATCGAATAGATCTGACCAAAACTCAGACAAGTCGGACCACGAAGGAAAAATGCGCATTTACGGCCCCGCGCAGTTCCGAATTTAATACTGGGCAATCAGGCCGGTCTTAACAAGGCCGCGGGCGCAATCGCGTCGTGGTGTCGCGAGGATCGGGGGCGTTGCCGCAGGCGGCGCCGGCGCCGCGGTGCCCGGCGAGGCCACCTGGCCGCCGGCGATCCCGTCGGAAAAACAGCGTCAGAAAGCGTTGATCAATGCCCGCAATCAATTGCTGCAGGCCACAAAGAGGAATACCGTGCCGGTACTCAATTGGAAGTCAGTGGATGCTTTTCGGTTGGGGAGATTGCGTCATGGGACGGGCAATATCCGACCATTTGAACGAGAGCGCGGCAGAGCCGGATAAACGTCAACGTCGCGCCGCGGCCCATAAGATCAGGAAGCTGATCAGAAAATGCAAAGCGGACACGAAAGCGATCAGGCAGCTCGATGACGAGCAGACGGAATATCTGGAAAGACTGCGCAAGCACCTGTAGCGATCGCCTGATCGAAATCAGAGAGTCAGTAAATGGCGGACGATCGGAAAAAGACTTTAAAAGAAGAATCTGGTGATCGCCTCGAAAAAGCGAAAGGCCGCCTGCAACAGTCGTTTCCCGAAATACAGCAACGTATCAGGACATCCAACGCTGTCGACGTCGCAAGAAAGATCATCGATCCGGCGCAGTCGCTTTTCAGACAATTTGCCGACGACATTCAGCTGAAGGATCTGATTGCAAAAGCAGAAGCCTTGGTTGCAAATGCCAATCTGACTTTTACGAAAGCCGTTTCGAAAGAGTCCCCTGCAACGGAAACGTTTCGGGACGAGACGCCTTCGAACGAATCCTCAAGGAAAGCGGGGGTCAAGAAAACACCATCGAAGGGAGCACGTTTAAAAAAAGCGGCACCGAAGAAGACGCTGTCGAAAAAGAAGAAAAAGCCGGCGCCAAAACGGAAACCGAAAACGCGTTCCTAGGGCAGAGTTGTTTGGGTGGCGCCTTTAATCGTCATGCCCGCGCTTGTCGCGGGCATCCACGTCTTCAGGCCTTGCAATAACAAAGACATGGCCGGGACAAGCCCGCCCATGACGAATTCAAACTGAAGCAATCCGGCTCTAGCGAAGCACGCTCCTGAGTCACTCACCGCCAAAACTCTAAAGCTTTTTCGTCATCTCGTTAGGTTCTATTTTTCGGACATACCACGCTGAAGCCGCGCCATGCCGTTGATCCAGCGGTCGCGGTCTTCCATTTTTCGACGCATGTACTCCTGCACTTCGGCGTGGGGAAGAATCAGGAATGCTTCATCTTCAATGCCCTGGATTGCGGCCTGTGCGACTTGCGCCGGCGACAGGATGCCGTCCACCGATTGTGGACCCGACGGGAGCCGCTGCAGCAGCGGCGTGTCTACGGCCTGCGGACAAAGAATAGATACCTTGATCCCGTCATCCCTATGGGCGATCGCGATATTTTCAGCAAAACCAACTGCGGCGTGCTTTGTCGTTGAATAGATTGCGCTTCCGATTTGAGTGAGCAGACCTGCGGCCGATACAGTGATGAGGAAGTAGCCGCCACCTCGAGGTTTCATCCGGGGTATGAGATTGCGCACGGCATAAACGTGCCCCATCACGTTGATCGACCAGGCGCGCTGCCAAAGCTCGTCTGGTCCGGCTGCGGCATTGTCGACGCGCGGCGCGAAGCCGAGCGCTACGCCTGCATTCGAGCAATAAAGGTCGACCGGTCCGGAGCAGGACTCTGTGTTCTCGATCAACGATCTGACATCCGCTTCGTTCGACACATCGCAGCGGAACGCAACACCCCCGACCGTAGCCGCGACGCGCTCGGCGGCCTGTAGGTCTATATCGGCAACAACGATTTTTTTCGCTCCGGCCTGGTGAAAGGCGTCGCAGAGCGCGCGCCCGATGCCGCCTCCTCCTCCCGTAACGATGACTGTTTTGCCGGACAGCTGCATTCAGGTCACAACACTAGCAAATAAAGCCGGTGCCAAAACATCGGTGTCATGCGCGGGCAACCAGCCGAAGACTGGCCAAGTCGTAAACTTGACGATCTGGAGGGCGCATTGCTTCCCACGGTCATTGCCGGGCTTGACCCGGCAATCCATGAGACCGCGCCCGTACGATGACAGTACTGATCTGCCTACTGAATCTCATCATGGATGCGCGGGTCGAGCCCGCGCATGACGAGTGAGAGGCACGACAGTTTTCTACAAACCGTCGAGCGCCGGCGGATCGAACCAGTTCGTCAGCGATATGCCGCCATCGACGACGAAGGCCGCACCGGTCACATAGCCCGATATCCGGTTCGAGAGGATCGCCAGCGCCATCGGCGCGAGGTCTTCACTCGTCCCAAGCCGGCCCAGCGGAATGTGCCGTGCCAGCGCCGGATCGGCGACGAAGCCGCCGGCGGCGATGGCGCCGGGCACCAGCGCATTCACCCGGATGTTGAAACGCCCCAAAGTCTTGGCCAGCTCCTTGACCAGCATCGCCAGCGCGGCCTTGGCGGTGCTGTAATGCGGCAGGTTGCGCGGCGTCTCGGCGTGCAGCGAGGTCAGCATCAGGAACGAGCCCGGCGCGCGCGCCGCGATCAGCTGGCGGGCGAGCTCGCGCGCGAGGTGAAAGCCGGCATCGATGTTGACCGCGTGCATCTCCTTCCACGTTTCGCTGGTGACGGCCAGGCTGTGATCGGCCTCCCGCCGCGGCGGCGCGGCGCTGTGCACGAAATGCGTCACCTGTCCGACCGCCGAGCGCGCGTGCGCCAGCAGCGCATCGCAGGCCTCGCGGCGACCCAGGTCGCCGACCCACGGTATGGCGAGCTTCGGCTGCGCCGAGCTTGCGGCGGCGGCTTCGACCCTATCCTTGCGCAGGTCGGCGAAGATCGTCCGCACGCCTTCGCCGACCAGGGCCTGGGCAATGGCGCGCCCGATGCCGTTCCCCGCGCCGGTCACCAACGCCACCTCGCGCGTGGGGTCGAACGGATGGTGCAGCAGGCTCATGTCGGTCACCCCGCGAGATGCAGATGGCGCAGATGCGAACCCATATTAAGATGATGATGTGGGGGTCCGCCAATGGCTGCCAGCGTCATCGCCTGGGATATCGAGACTGTCCCCGACCTCAAGGGGTTTGCGGCCGCCAACGGTCTTGAGGGCAAGACCGATGAGGACATTCGCGCCGCCATCGGCGACAAGTTTCCGAAGCACATCTACCACTCGATCATTTGCATCGGCGCCCTGGTCGCCCACCAGGAAAATGACAGCTGGCGTGTGGACGTGCTGGGCGCGCCCAGCGTCGCCAAGCGATCCGAGAAGGAGCTGATCTCGTCTTTCGTCGACAGGATTGCCGAGCTGAAACCGCAGCTCGTCACCTTCAATGGTTCGTCCTTCGATCTGCCGGTTCTGCGCTATCGCGCAATGGTCAATGGCGTTTCCGCGCCCGGCCTGGCGTCGCGCGCATATTTCAATCGCTACACGGAGGACGCGGTCGATCTTTGCGATGTTCTGGCCTCGTTCAGCCCTCAGGCCAAGGCAACGTTGCACGAAATGTCCCGGGTGATGGGGCTGCCCGGCAAGCCGTCCGGCATACACGGCGGCGAGGTCGAGAAATATTACAAGGAAGGCAAGATCCGCGAGATCGCCGACTATTGCGAGAGCGATGTTGTGAACACCTATCGCGTCTGGTTGCGCTACGAACTGTTCAGAGGGCGGCTGACCGATGCGGCATTCCAGGCGAGCGAAGCGAACCTCATCGAATACGTCAGGTCGCATGCGAATTCGAAGCCGCACCTCGCCGATGTGATGCGGTGACCGCGTTAGATTGATCGTTCGCGTTGTCCACCGTTCGTGCTACACCGTTTGGGGGATATTGGCTCGTGGGGGGCCGGTGCTGCGCGACGTTCTTGAACGTATCGGTAAATCTTATATCGATGCAAGGGCCGCAACTTTTCAGGGCCATTCGTTAGCTCGATTTATTCGCAAAGACGGCCCCGACGAAATTGCGCACGCTCTTGGTGACTCAGGATTAATCTCAAAAGGTGGCTGCGGCGTATCCGGTCAGTGGGCTTACGTCCCATGGATAGGACTATTTGATCCCGCAATTACCGATGGAGCACAACACGGATTTTACATTGTCTATCTTTTCTCCGCCGACATGAAACGTGTGTATTTGTCAGTCAATCAGGGGACGACAGAAGTTCAGTCTGAGCTCGGTTCGGGCGAGAAAACCTTCGATGAACTCCGGTCGCGGGCGGCCATTATGCGCAAACGGACATCAGAACTCCGGAATCGCCTAAATACAAAAAAAATTGATCTTGCCTCTGACAGATTTTTTCCCCGAGGCTATGAAGCCGGCCATGCTTTCGGTTGTGAGTATCAAATTGCATCTTTACCGTCGGATGATGATCTTTTGCGTGACCTCCGAGAGGCCCTACATCTCTATCGAGCACTAATTCTTCGCGGCGGCGGGGCGGTCTTATCGGATGAGGATGCGACTGAGGCCGGTCTGCAAGATGCCACTTTAACGGAAAAACGCCGTTACGTGGCCCATCGAAAGATTGAACGAAGTCCTAAGGCGGCAAGAGCGGCAAAGCAGATACATGGATTCATCTGCCAAGTGTGCAATTTTGATTTCGGCGCGGTCTATGGCGATGCGGCTCAAGAATACATCGAAGCGCACCAACCTAGTGCCGCTCGCAGACATCCCGAAAGGTGAATCTGTGAAGCTTGATCCGAAAAAGGACTTCGCTGTTTTATGCGCAAATTGCCACCGTACTATCCATAGAAAGGGCACTCCCAAAGATATTGAAGCGTTGCGCTCTTTGCCCGGTGTAACCAAGCTTCGTGCCTTGATAAGCAACTAACTTTGTATCGCAGCCGGAGGCGTTATGAGTGCTCGTACAATATCCCGTTCATTCCGCAAACCAAAATTCAACAGATGCGTCTTTTTCTGCTTCAAATGCCTGAAAAAATATTCCGCGACATTCGGATCATTCAATTCATCCGAATGTAACGCCGACCAGTTTTTCCACTCGTGAATGATCGCGCGTTTCGCTGCGTTGGTGTCTTCTTGGGTTGCGCCTGCCTGCGTGGTGCTGTCGTCGCCGGCGGCCGTATGCGGCTCGAACTCAGCGACAACTAACGTCCCCGCCGCGATCTCGCCAGCGCCTTCGCTTGACGTGACAGTAACCGCGCTGTCATCGCTACTCTCGTGCGCGACGATTTGCGGCGTCACGTCATCGGCGAGCTCCGCAACCCCACTGTCGTGCGTGGCGACGTTCTCCAAAATAGTCTCGTCGATAGTGTCCTGCTTTCCCGCGCTATCGTCCGCCGCCTTCGCGTGCTTTCTTTCTTTTACAGGCGGCTGACGGCTGCTCTTGGCGTGGTCGCCCAGCGCCTTCATGCGTTCCCTGACCAACATACGCCGCACTCCCCAGCGGAACGACGGAAGCTTAGCGCATGGTATCGGGCGGCGCATCAGGCGCCGCGGCCCTTTCTGGCTGGCTGTGCAATACGCAGAAGACATGGATGGCCCGCCTGCGCTCGCGGTGCGAGCTCTCGCCTTCGCGAAGCCGAAACGGCTCCGCTTCGGCGGAGCAAGGTCGGCGGGCGGGGTCGGTGATGAGGCTAAGCCCTTGAGCGCGCACAACTCCCGCGCGTGTTCCGCCACTGCGGCGAAAATCCATCGATTTTCTGAAAGTTGCAGGAACGACGCAGCGCACAAACCGTTGCTAGCCAAAGGGTGTCGGCAACACGACTTAAGTCAAAAGACACCACAGGGGCGCCGGGCCTGACACAGGAGACGGCGATGGCGAGAGATTCGACGGAATTCGCCCAACAAAGCGGCGAGCGCGCGATGCAGGCGGCCACGTTCGGCCTCACATGGGCGCGGGAGTTCACCGAGGAAAACTTCAACCAGGGAAAACACACGCTCGACAGCTTCCTGCGCGTGAGCCGGAAGCTGACGGAGGAACTCGAGGGCCAGCTGTGCGCCATGCGCGCGCACAACACCGCGCTGACGGAACAGATGTTCGCGAACGCCATGGACTTCGGGCAAAAGCTGGCGCGCGCGAAGGAACCGCAGGAGGTTGCGCAATGCCAGAGCGAGTTCCTGGCCCGGCAGGCGCAGACGCTCGCGGACCAGACCAAGGTGTTCGGGCAGAAGATCCAGCAGGCGGCGCAGGAGCTTGCGGAGACAGCGTCGGGCGCCATGAGTGAGGCGGCCAAACGCACCGCGGACGCGCCGAGCGTGGTCGCCGGTGTTTCGTCGCGCGCGGAGCAGGCGGCGAAACGGCAAAGGGCGGAGGCGTAAGGCGCGTAGGCCGCCGACCTCTCCCGCTCATCCCCGCCCCCGCCTGCGCGGGGGCAGGCTCCAGCGGGGATCCAGAGTACCAATTGCGTGACTTTCGATGTGGCCCTGGACCCCCCGCTTTCGCGGGGGTGAGCGGAATGAAAGTTTGCGAACGCGCCGAAGTTGAGTCCCCTTCTTCGGCGGTGCGGGGGAGCGGGGATTACGATGCTCGCGCAAGGATGGCCCTCGGCGTGACATCGGATCCCCGTTTCCCCGCTTTGATGCGGGCGGTTCGACGCGCCACGCGCGCCTCGCGAAGTGGGGAACCCGAAACCGGTTCATCCGTTATTTGACCGAGGTCAAGGCCTGCGTGGCTGGTTGTGTCATGCAGTACGCGCGGCTATTTCGATGGGTCCTTTGACGATGCGGTGGGAGCAGGCAATCGTCTATGCAGTCGGCGCGCTGTTGCTCATCGGCGCCGCGGCGTCCGTTTTTCAGCTGTACGGCGCAGCGCTCGTCATTGGTTGCATCCTGATGGTGATGTCGCTTACCGACGGCCCGCAAGGGCTCAAGGTGCTGTACCGCGACGTGAAACGGCACGTGGTGGGGCCGTAGGTAATCGGGTGTTTCGCGTTTTGTTGTGGGCGCAGTGCGCCCAACTTATCGCGCGCCGGCCAAAACCGGCCGCAAAGCGCAGCCAAAATGCCATTGATCCAAGTCAACGCAGCGGAGCGGGGACAGGCGTCTACTGTTACCAAGTCAACTCTCAGTGGAGACAGTGAGTCATGTTGAAGACGGCAGGAATTCTCTGCGCGGCAATCCTCGCGGCGGCGGCGTTCACCAGCGCGGCGGATGCGCGCAACGGCCACGGCAGCGGCGCGCGCGCGGGCGGCGGCGGATTTAGCGGCGCACGCGTGGGCGGCGCCGGATTTAGCGGCGCACGCGTGGGCGGCGCCGGTTTCAGCGGCGCGCGCATGAGTGGCGCGCCCATGGGTGGTGCGCGTATCGGCGGCGCGCCTATGGGCGGCGCGCGAGTCGGTGGGCCGGCCATGGGCGGCGCCCGTGTTGGCGGCGCATATATGGGTGGTGCGCGTATTGGCGAACGCGTTGCTGGTGCGCGTGTCGGCGGCCCGTACATGGGTGGCGCGCGCATTGCCGGAGCGGGTGTCGGTGGCAAATGGGCCGGCGGCAATTGGCAAGGCGGCAAGTGGCAAGGCGGCAAGTGGCAGGGTGGCAAGTGGCATGGTGGCCGCTGGCACGGACGCTACTGGCCCTATGCGGCGGTGGGTGTCGGGATCGGCCTGGCGGCGTGGCCGTATTACGGCGGCGGCTACTATGACGACTATTACCCGTACGACGACACGTATTATGTCGAGCCCGGTTATGTCGAGAACGGCTATGTCGAGAACGGCTACGGTGGTGACGTCGCGTACTGCATCCGGCGCTTCCGTACGTACGACCTGCAGTCAGGCACCTATGTCGGCAAAGGCGGCCGCAGGATCGCGTGTCCGTGAGGCTTGTGGCCGGACTTGTTCCGGCCATCCACGCCTTGGCGGCTTTTTAGTAAGACCTGGATGCCCGGGACAAGCCCCGGCATGACGGAGTGGTTGGTCGTACGTCTACAACACCTCCGCTCATTCCCGCGACCCAGCCTACGCTCGCTTCGCGAGCTTCGGCGGGTTTGAGTCCGCCGAAGCGCGGAGCGCGAAGGCGGAAAGCGGGAATCCAGAGCGATACGGAATGACCGGAGAGATTTCCCTGGATCCCCATCGCAAGTCGGCTATAGCCGACTTGCGCACTAATACGGCCAACATCGGGTAGACCCGATGTTGGCGCGCGGGGGTGAGCGGAGAATAGGTCACCGCCCCTGATAGGCCGGCGTGTGCACGATCAATCCGTCGAGCGCCTCGGTCACCTTGATCTGGCAGGAGAGGCGCGAGGTCGGCTTCACCTCAAACGCGGCGTCGAGCTGCTCTTCCTCCTCGGCTGACGGCGGGCCGACCACCGCGAACCATTTCTCGTCGACATGCACCAGGCAGGTCGCGCAGGTGCAGGAGCCGCCGCACTCGGCGACGATGCTGGCGATGTCGTTGCGCAGCGCCGTCTCCATCACGGTCGAGCCGATCTCGGCGTCGACCGTGTGCTGGGAGCCGTCGTGCTCGATGTAGGTGATCTTGGGCATTGGGCTTGAACCAAACTCCGCTCATTCCCGCGTAAGCGGGAATCCAGGGCGACACGCGAGTGACGTCGTGTGGCCCTGGGTCCCCTTCGCGGGGACGAGCGGAAGAAGGCCCTTGAATGCAAAAGCAGCCATCACGCCACGCCGAGCTTCTTCTGCAGGCTGGTCGAGGAGGTCGTGTACTGGAACACCAGCTTCTTCTCCGGAAAGACGTAGCGGTGGGCCTTCTGCGCCATCAGCGCGCCCTCGTGGAAGCCGGAGAGGATGAGCTTGAGCTTGCCGGGATAGGTGTTGATGTCGCCGATCGCGAAGAGGCCGGGAATGTTGGTCTCGAAGGTACCGGTGTCGACCGGGATGAGCTCGTCATCCATCGCGATGCCCCAGTTCGCCACCGGGCCGAGCTTCATGGTCAGCCCGAAGAAGGGCAGCATGCAGTCGACCTCGACGCGGTGAACCGCGCCGTCATTGCCCTTGATCGAGCAGGCGGCGAGCACGCCATTGTCGCCCTCGAGCCCCGCCACCTGGCCGATCTTGAGATCCATCTTTCCGTCCGCGACCAGCGCGCGCATCTTGTTGACGCTGTCGGGCGCGCCCCGGAAATCGTCGCGCCGGTGCACCAGCGTGAGGCTCTTCGCGATCGGCTGCAGGTTGAGCGTCCAGTCGAGCGCCGAGTCGCCACCGCCGACGATCACAAGCCGCTTGCCGCGGAAGGCGTCCATCTTGCGCACGGCGTAGAAGACCGACTTCTCCTCGTAGGGCTCGATGCCGTTGATCGGCGGGCGCTTGGGCTGGAACGAGCCGCCGCCGGCCGCCACCACCACGCATTTGCACTCGAAGGTCTTGCCGCCGTCGGTGGTGACGCGGAAGCCGGGATTGTCGATCTTCTCGAGCGAGGTCACCATCTCGTTGAGGTGGAAGGTCGGGTTGAACGGCTTGATCTGCTGCATCAGGGCGTCGGTGAGGCCGTGGCCGGTGATGTAGGGAATGCCGGGAATGTCGTAGATCGGCTTCTCGGGGTAGAGCTCGGCGCACTGGCCGCCGACCTTGTCGAGGATGTCGACGAGGTGCGCCTTGATGTCGAGCAGGCCGAGCTCGAACACGGCGAAGAGCCCCACCGG
>DASSYU010000386.1:0-13755 GCA_035703125.1 Pseudolabrys sp.
GCAGCCACACGCAATCGAGGAGCAGACCGAGCGTGCGATGGCATCGATCAAATCCATCCTGGACCATGTCGGAGCGAGCTGGCGCGATGTGGTGAAGATTACGAAATATCTGACCGACTTTCGTGACGCTGATGCAATGCATCGCACAATGGGCAAGTATTTCGGCGACTGGAGGCCGGCCAGCACGACGGTTTGCATCAACCAGCTGTCGTCCCCGGGCGCGCGCGTCGAGCTTGACATGATCGTTGCACTACCCAAAAAGGCGACGTGACGCTTCCTCCACAACTCACGCGCATTGTCGAAGCCGAATATCCGCGCTTCTCCGAACAGGAGATGATGCGGCGCCGTGCCGCTGTCGAGGCGCTGCTGACGCAAGCCGGATGCGACCATCTGGTGTTTTGCGGCGCTAACCGGTTCGGCTCGGCCGTGCAGTGGCTTACGCAATGGCCGGTGACCGCCGAAGCCGTCGGCGTTTTTACGCCGCGCGAGCGGGACGCGCTGTTCGTGCAATATGTCAATCATGCACCGCAGGCCAGCATCCTTGCCGACAAGGCTGAGGTGGCCTGGGGCGGCGAGTCGTCAATTGCCGCAGCAATAAAGACGCTCGACCGGCGCGGTGCGCGCGCAGATCATGTCGCGACGCTTGGGCCGATGACGGCGGACCAGCACGCCGCGCTGTCGGCAAAATTTGGAAAGCTCAAGAGCCTCAATCGGGACTACGTCTGCATACGGCAGGTGAAATCAGCCGAGGAGCTCGATTGGCTACGCATCGGCGCTCACTTCAGCGATCTCGGCATGGCCGCGCTGCGTGATGGGCTAAAGCCAGGCCTGAATGAAAGGGAACTCGGCGACCTCGTGGAGCGCGCGTACATTTCGTACGGCGCAACCAATGTCATCCACTATATCGGCGTCACGTCCATGCAAACGCCTGATCTGGGCGTCCCGCGCCAATTCCCGCGCATGCGCCGCGTCCAATCGGGCGACGTCGTGGTGGCAGAGATTACCGCGGCATTCTGGGATCATCCGGGTCAGGTGCTGCGAAGTTTCGCGCTCGGCGAGCCGAGCAAGCTCTACCGTGACCTGCATGCGGCGGCGGACGCCGCCTTCGATGCGATTGCGTCGGTGCTCAGGGCGGGCGCGACGCCGGCGCAGGTCATCGAAGCATCCGGTGTCATCGAAGATGCCGGCTTCACGATCATCGACGATCTTCTGCATGGATACGGAGGGGGCTATTTGCCGCCGATTCTCGGCGCCAAAAGCCGTCCGGCGGGCCCGGTGCCGGGTGATCCGTTCCGCGCCGGGCAGACAGTCGTGATTCAGCCCAACGTGGTGACGCGCGACGGAAAAGCCGGCGTGCAGACCGGCGAGATGGTTTTGATTACCGACACGGGAATAGAGCGAATGCACGCGTTGCCGCACGGCTTTCAGACTATTTGAGCTGTTCCGCCATCCAGTCAGCGCTTTGCGACCGCCAGCGGTAGGCGCGGTTTGTCGCAATGTGGTTGCCGTCCTCGATCATCATCAATTCCACCGGCCCCTTCGCTTCGCGTGCAAGACGCTCGGCGTCCTTCGCCGGCACGATACGGTCGAGCCGGCCGTTCACAATGAAAAGCGGACAGGTGATGTTTTGCGCGACACCTTCCAGTGAAAGTGTCGCAGCGTTCTTGCGAGCTTCGTCCTGCGTTTTGCAGTGACTGCGCACGCGAAATGCCTCGCGCGTAAGCTCCGGCAGGCCATCCCAGGCCGCGCCCCAGTTGAACGGGCCACCCAGCGCGATGCAGGCCTTGATACGCTTGTCGAAGGCTGCCGCGCGCGGCGCGTAATAGCCGCCGAGGCTCACGCCCCACATGCCGATACGCTTGGCATCGAGATCGCCGCGTTTATCGACGAAGTCGAGCACGGCCTTCACCGGCACCTCGTAGTCGCCGCGGATCGCAAAGTCGTATTGAGCTTCGCCCTGTCCGGGGCCTTCGAATATCAATGTCGCAACCCCGCGCGCGAGGAACGGCGCCTCGTAAGCATCGCCCTCCTCCTTGGTGGAATCGAGCCCGACCGCCATCACGAGAACGGAGGGCTTATCGACGCCTGCGGGCTTGCGCAGGATGCCGGCGAGCGTTTTGCCCTGATAGGGGATTTCGACACGTTCGCCGGGTGGCCGAAGATAGGGAAGCGCGGCCTGCCGGCACTCGAGCTGCTTTTTGTGCGCGGCCTTCATCTGCGCCTGGTCATGCACGAACAGGAATGACGCAAAGTGATAGTAGACGCCGGCGCGCTGCAGGCATTCGCCGGCGGTCAGCAGGCGTTTCTTCGCGAGCGCCTCGAGGCCGAGCTGCTCGTGGTGCGCGGCACGTTTCGACCAGGCGCGGCACCATTCGTCGTAGGATGCGATTGAACTCGTGACTTCCTCGAAGTCGGTGAGCACGACGCCGTTGGCGACGAAACGCGGGCCCCAATGGGCAACGGCGGCCTTGAGGCGGGGATCGGACGACATGCGCCTTATTGTCCTTGTTTCGTGAGGGTAGGCGTGAAGCGTCGGTGCTCCAGTTCACGAGCAGTTCGAAGCTTCTATTTCTTGTTCAGCGTTCGAGTTGGAATTCGGCTTCGCGGGCTTCGCGCATCAACGTGTTCCACACCCTTTCGCGCAGCTCCGCGAAGCGCGGCTCGCGCAGCGTTTCGCGCGTGCGCGGGGTGGGGAGGTCGATGGTGATCGTCTCATGGATGATCGAGGGGCGTCCCTTGAGGACGATCACACGATGGCCAAGCAGCACCGCCTCTTCGATCGAGTGTGTGACGAAGATCATCGCGGTCGGGCGCTGGTCCCAAATGCGCAACAATTCGAACTGCAGAATTTCGCGGGTCTGAGCGTCTACGGCTGCGAAGGGCTCGTCCATCAGCAGAACGTTGGGCTCGACCGCCAGCGCGCGGGCGAGGCCACAGCGCTGCTGCATGCCGCCCGACATCTGGTATGGAAACGCATTTTCGAAGCCGCCAAGCCCGACCAGCTTGATAAACTCCGGCACCTTCCGTTCGATCTCCGCTTTCGATGCGCCGGCCATCCGCAGGCCATACGCCACGTTCTCGAATACCGTCTTCCAGGGGAAAAGTCCGAAATGCTGAAAGACCATAGCGACACCGGCGATCGGCTCGGAGACGCGCTCCTGCCCGACCCATATCTCACCAGCATCGTGCGGCAACAAACCGTCGATGCAGCGAAGCAGCGTGGTCTTGCCACAGCCGGACGGGCCAACGATCGCAACGATCTCCCGCTCGCCGACGTCGAAGTCGATATTGCGGAAGACTTCGAGCGCGCCGTAGTGCTTGCCGAGTCCGCGGACACGGATGCGTGGCTCGTCCTTGGCGGCCTGCGACGCAGGTGCCTTGCGGATAGCGGAAGCGGCTGCTGCTTGACTCGTCACTCTGCTGCCTGTCCTGCGGGTTTTGAATTGACCTTTGCCCAGTAGTCTTCAGCCTGTTTCGATCTTTTCAATGCATCGAAACTCTCGAAGCCGGGCGCCATCGACGCATCCGTTCCAGCCATGATCTGATGATGCTCGATGTTCAGCGTGCGGAGCCAGCGTTGCTGTCCCATCGTGATCGCAACGAAATAGCCTATCTCAACCAGCTCCGGCTCGCTGAAATGCTTGTGCAGGCGGTTCCACAACTCGTCGCCGGCAGGGAGATCCCAGGTGATCGCTTCGGCATAAGCCAACGCGGCCTTCTGGCGCTCATCATATCGCGTTGAAGATTCAAAGTTGATCAGGTCGGAATAGTCATCTTCCTTGAGACCCGATTTTGCCGCCTTGATCGAACGCTGGTTACCGCAGAATTCGCACAGCACCGAGCGCGAAACGTAGATGCGGCACAGCTCCTTTATCTTGTGGTCGGCGACGCCGTTCTTGAACACGTCGCGCCAGGTATTGGCGAACGACCAGAATGTCGCCGGCACATGCGCCCGAATGGCCTGACTTTCCGGGCGCGGCGTTCCCTCACGTGCGCAGCGTTCGAATTCAGCAATCATGGCAGGGTCGTTGATCGTCGAAGGATCGACATAGCTAATGCGAGGTTTCGACATGGTCAGTGAATCTCCCGGAAAAAATCACGGCCGCACCGCAGTACTGGTCTGTTGCGATGGCGGCGCATGTTGCCGCAACGTCGCTGCACGGGCAACGGCGCGCGACTGTATTTCGGTAACCGTGCCTTAGTCTTGATCGTCCTCCAGATGGACGCGGCGGGGTGGGACGCGTGGGGCTGTAGCCCTATATTTGACGGGCACTTTTCGAATGCGACGCCATGCATCACGCTGAGTCGATTCTTGCCGGAAGCGATAGGTTGCAAACCAGTATTGTTAATGCCGCGCAAGGTTACTCTAAAGTTGATCGAATTTCGCATACCACATTTAAACGCTACGAGTTCATGCGCCCTTCAGCATAGGCACAATTGCGACAGCGATTTTAGTAATTCAATACTCCCTCGCCCCTAGTGTTCCGCCGAATAGACCGGGGAAGAGTTCGGTCGCGTCAAACGGGGCTTATCGCCGTGCGTGCCAGTACAATCGTAATGATCGGGTTTGCCGTCGTGTTCGGCTTGCTCGCTGTGTTCATCGCTCAGGTCTGGCTGAATAATCAGGCCAGCCTGCGCGCGAAGAACGTCGAGCCGGCGAAGGCGATTGCGTCGCAGACCGTCGTGGTCGCGAAGCAGCCGTTGCGATTTGGTACCGAACTCACCGCGGCGATGCTTCAGGAAGTGCCGTGGCCGTCCGACGCGCTGCCGAACGGGGCGTTCGCCAAGATCCACGACATCATGGCCGGTGGACGCCGCGTCGTGCTCTCCGCCATCGAAGCGAACGAGCCGGTGCTCTCGCTCAAGATTACTGGTCCTGGTCAGCGTGCGACGCTTTCTGCGCTCGTCAAGCCAGGCATGAAGGCAGTGACCATCCGCGTCAACGACGTCGAGGGCGTCGGCGGCTTTGTGCTGCCGGGCGACCACGTCGACGTTGTGCTCACACGCCAGATCGACAAAGGGTCGGCTACGACTCAAGTCGTTCTGCAGAACACGCGCGTGCTCGCCGTCGATCAGACCGCCGACGAGCGTGCGCAGAAAGCCGCCGTCGCCAAATAGGTGACGCTGGAAGTCGATACGGTCGACGCACAGAAATTGTGGCTCTCATCCTCCGTAGGCAGCCTTTCTCTGTTGCTGCGCAAGGCCGGCGAAACCGCCGAAGTGCGGACCCGCAAGGTCACGCTCGAGGATCTGTCGACGCACGAACCGGCGACTGAAAAGGGGACAACGACAACGGTGGTCGTAACGCGCGCGGCTGCGAAGCAGGAATACACCGTCCCGGCCGAAGGACGTCATGGGGTCTCGGCTGAGACGGAGCGGAGGAGTGTGGCCTGGTAAGTCCGGGCTTCGGATCAATCAAGGGGCGGGGAGTGTGTCGTGAAAAAGCACAATGAAATGAGCGCCGGCTTCAGCTGGCGGACTGCGGACAGGGCCACGAAAGGTGGCAACTGGCTGCGCGATCTTGCGATCGCTTTGGCCATTGCGCTCGCGGCGTCGATTCTCGGGATGGTCGGCGACGCGTACGCACAGGGTAAATCCATCCAGATCAGCGGTAACAATCGCACCGTCATGGTGACCGTGCCGATCGGCAAGTCGGAGGACGTGCGGACCGATACCAGCTTCGTCGACGTCGTCGTCGGAGATCCGGACGTTGCGGACGTCAATCCGCTGACTGATCGCGCGTTGTCGATCCTTGGCAAGAAGATCGGCACCACTCGCGTGTCGGTCTATGCCGAGGGCAAGAAGCTGGTCGGCATTTTCGACATTGAAGTGTCCTACGACATTACGCGGCTGACGAACGAGCTGCGTCGGCGGTTCCCTGGCTCGCAAATTCAGGCTTCGACGGTCAATGGACGAATCATGTTGTCGGGCGAAGCTCCCGATGCGGCGACGCTCGATAAAGCAGTGACCATCGCGCGTCAGTTCGGGCCTGGCGTTATCAATTCGGTTTCGGTCATGTCGCCGCAGCAGGTGCTGCTTGAAGTGCGGTTTATCGAAATTTCCCGCACTGCTGGCCGGGAGTTGGGCGTTCAGTGGAATCGCTTTGGGGAAAGCACAATTACCAACGTCGGCAATCGTGTATCGCCGAACAATCTGCCCCTGACGGCGGCGACGATCGCCGGTGAAACGGCAGCGGGTGTCCTTTCGAACGCGTCGCCGTTTGGCTTCCTTGTTGGCCGCATCGTCTCGGCCGGCGCCACTACCGACGTGATGATCAACGCGCTCGAGCAGAAGGGCATCGCGCGCAGTCTGGCCGAGCCCAATCTGGTGGCGCTCTCGGGTGATACTGCGAGCTTCCTGGCGGGCGGCGAATACCCGATTCCGGTTTCCGGGTCCTTCGGGAGCGTCACTGTCGACTACAAGAAATATGGTGTCGGACTTGCCTTCACGCCGACCGTGCTCGGCGGGGGTCTGGTCAACATGCGTATCGAGCCGGAAGTCAGCCAGATCGACACGACTCATACGGTAACAGTCAGCAACGGCATCTCGGTGCCTGCGCTGATCGTGCGCCGCGCTTCGACGACGGTGGAGTTGCGCGACGGCCAGAGCTTTGTGATCGGCGGGCTGCTGCAAAGCGATGGCAAGAACGCCATCGAGCAGTTGCCCTGGCTTGGCAGCGTCCCGGTGCTCGGGGCCTTGTTCTCCAGCAAGTCATACCAGAAGAACGAAACCGACCTCGTCATCATCGTCACGCCGCACATTGTGCGTCCGGCGCGGCCTGGCGACGAGATCAAGGTACCGACCGACGACATGCTGCCGCCGAACGACGTCGACTTCTTCCTGCTCGGGAAGACCGAGGTCACGCGCGAAGAGGCAAAGTCGCTAACGCCTAAGACGGCTCGTATTGCTGTCGCCGCGGACAAGCCGTTCACCGGTCACATGCTCGATCTGCCGAAGGGGGAATCCAATGCGGTCATTCAGTAAAGCAAAGCGCACGCTCGCGCTTGCCACCGTGCTCGCCGTTCTTGGCGGCTGCTCGGAGTATCTTGATCGCCGCGACCCCATTGCCAAGTCTGGCGGCAATGCCGTTGCGACGAACGTCGTGACGCACATGGTCGATCCATGGCCGCGCGCGAGCGCCAACCGCAATATCGCTTTCAACGGTGCGAGGATTGAAAGCGCGTTCGAACGCTACCGCAACAATAAGGTCGTCACGCCACGCGGTATCGGTACATCCAGCACGTATCAGGATGCCGCACCTACCGCCTCGAGCCCAGGTCCGGTTGGGCCTGCCACAACGGGGCCGGCGGCACCCGTCAAATAAGTCTTCGGTCGCACCATGCGGATTGGACGCAACGCCAACACGAATCGGACCCGCGTGGTGGTTCTTACCGCCGACGCGGAGTTCGACAGTTCAGTGCGTTCGACCTTTGCCGCATCGTCGGCGATCGAGCTTTCGGCCGTTTCCGGCCGTCTCGCCGAGCAAGGCGACACGCTCGAAGTGTCTGATGCGACCGTCGTGGTACTCGATTTCGATGCCGGCCGCGCGGAAGAGATGGCCGCTCTTGCGCGGTTGATGGCCCGGATCGGCAATTGGCCGCCGGTCATCGCGGTGACCCAGAGTTTCGATGAAAACGTAGCGCGCGTTCTGTTGCAGATGCGTGTTGCTGATTTTCTGGTCAAGCCGGTTGAGCCGATCGATCTTGTCCGCGCCTGTGCACGCGTGTCCAAGGGTGCCGGCGGGAGTGCCGAACCGACCGAAGCCAAGATCTATACATTTCTGCCTGCCGTCGGCGGTGCCGGCGTGACGACGCTTGCCGTGCAGACGGCGATGATCCTGCTTAACAGCGGTGGTCCGCGCGCGAAGCCCTCGACCTGCCTCGTCGACCTCGACTTTCAACATGGCTCGGTCGCCGACTATCTCGATCTTGAGCCGCGTCTCAACCTGGCGGAGGTCGAGCCGCGTCCGGATCGTCTCGACCGGCAGTTGCTGGAAGTGATGCTCTCGTATCATGCGTCCGGTCTCGCCGTCGTCGCCGCGCCGAACCGGCCTGCCGAGATGCGTTCGTTCGATCCCGACGTCGTAACGCGATTGCTCGACCTCGTATCTACCAATTTCGAATATGTCGTTTTCGACATGCCGCGCACATGGTTCTCGTGGACCGACAGCGTTCTGCTCGGCTCGAACAAATTGTTCATCGTCAGCGAAACCACCGTTCCGGGCCTGCGTCACGCCAAGCAACTGGTGGCGGCGATCAGAGAGCGTCTGGGCGAGGGACCAAACCCGCAAGTGATCGTCAACCGTTTTGCCCAGAAAGTGTTCGACTCAGGTCTGCGCCGTGGTGACCTTGCGCAGACGCTTGGCGACGCTTTCCTGAGTGCAATTCCCAACGACTACGCGCTTGTCCGGGAAGCGATCGACCGCGGCGTTCCGCTCGACGAGGTCAAACCCGGCAACAAGATCACCGCTGAGCTCAAGAAACTCGTGCTGGATTTGCCGTCGAAATCGACCGGCGAGAGCTCGCCAGTGCCGTTCCTGAAAAAACTCAAAATTCCGATGGTGGGCTAAAATGGTAGGCCGTTTCACCGCTCGTCGTGCCGCAACGCCGGATGCGCCAGTGCCGGAAGAACCTCCTTCGTCAGAGCTCGAAGGCGTGTCCTGGACGGTTTTTCCGGATTCAGGCAGCGAGCAAGGTGCTGCCGCTCAGCAGTCGGAAAGTCCGCTTCTTAGCGACAAGCTGCTCGACGCCAAGGTGCGTCTGCACCGGCGCCTGATCGAGGAGATCAACCTTTCGGCCCTGGACAAGGTCCCGGAAGAAGAAATCCGCCGCCATGTCCAGCAGCTCGTCTCGCAATATGTGCTGGTCGAGCGCCTGCCTCTCAACACCCAGGAATTGGGCGATTTCGTTTCTGAAATCCTCGATGAAATGACCGGCCTTGGTCCGCTTGAGCCGTTGCTCAAGGATCCAACCATCAACGACATCCTGATCAACGGCCACGAGTGCGTTTACGTGGAACGCGCCGGCGTGCTTGAGCCGCTGTCGGTGCGGTTCAAGGACGAGCATCACCTGTTGCGTATCATCAACAAGATCGTGTCCGCGGTCGGACGCCGCGTCGATGAATCGCATCCGCTCTGCGATGCGCGCCTGCAAGATGGCTCTCGCGTCAACGTCGCTGTGCGGCCGATCGGCGTCGACGGCCCGCTGGTCTCGATCCGTAAATTTTCAAAGAAGCCGTTCAACCTCACCAAGCTGGTTGATGTCGGCGCTTTGCGCCCGCCGATGGCGGAGTTGCTTGCAGCCGCCGTGAAGTCGCGGATTACCACGATCATCTCTGGTGGTACCGGCTCTGGTAAGACGACGATGCTTAACGCGTTGTCCGCCTTCATCTCGGAAAAAGAGCGTCTCCTGACGATCGAAGACGCCGCGGAATTGCAGCTGCAGCAACCGCACGTCGGCCGCATGGAAACGCGTCCGCCGAACATCGAAGGCAAAGGCGAAATCCGTCAGCGCGAACTTGTGAAGAGCGCGCTGCGTATGCGTCCCGATCGCATCATCCTCGGCGAGTGCCGCGGTGAAGAAGCCTTCGACATGTTGCAGGCGATGAATACGGGTCACGAAGGCTCGATGGCGACGATTCACGCCAATACGCCGCGTGACGCAATCTCGCGTCTCGAGCAGATGATCGGCATGGCCGGCCTGCCGATGACCGTCGCCTCAATCCGCAGCCAGATCGCCAATGCCATCCAGCTTATCGTCCAGCTGCAGCGTCAGTCGGATGGCAAACGCAAGGTGACCTCGATTGCCGAAGTGACCGGGCTCGAGGGCGACATCATCCAGATGCAGGAAATCTTCAAATTCGTGCGCTCCGGTACCGCCCCCGACGGGACCGTGCAGGGACACTTCCAGGCGACAGGCGTGCGCCCGCGCTTCCTTTCTCACCTTACGAATTTGGGAATCACCATTCCTGGCAGCTATTTCGACCCCTCGAAGCAGCTCTGACCTGTCATGGCCAACTTCAATTCGATCTATCTGTTCTACCTCTTCATCGGCCTCTCGGCGGCGATGTTTGCCGAAGGCGTCTACCTGCTTGTCTACAGCAACGCCTCCTACCGCAAGAAGATCAATCGCCGCCTCAAGGTGATGTCGGGCATAACCGACCGTGAAAGCGTGCTGGTGCAGTTGCGTCGCGAGCGAGGTTTGACCAGCGGCGGCGACTACCGGTTGCCGATTATCAATCTCAATCAGTTGCTGCTGCAGTCGGGGCTTTCCATCGGTCTCGGCCGCCTGGTGCTCCTCATCCTGCTCGGGATGGTCGCGATGTTCGCGGCCGTTCTCTTCTTTCACGGCACGCTGACACAGGCGACGATCACCACCCTTGTCGGCGGCGTGGCCCTGCCTCCGCTGGTACTGAGGTTCCTGCGCAACCGACGCCAGAAAAAGTTTGGCGCGCAGTTTCCGGATGCCATCGACATGATCGTCCGGTCGTTGCGCGCCGGCCATCCGGTACCCATCGCAATCACGATGGTCGGGAAAGAAATGCCCGACCCGATCGGCTCGGAGTTCGGCATCGTCTCGGACGAAATGACCTATGGGTCTGATCTCGAAACCGCGATGCGCAACCTGTACTTCCGTGTGGGCACTGATGACTTGCCACTGTTCGTTACCGCGGTCGCGATTCAGCGATCGACCGGCGGTAACCTGGGCGAAATTCTCGAAAATCTCTCATCGGTTATCCGCGATCGCTTCAAGATGCGCCGCAAGATTCGCGCACTGGCCGCCGAGGGCCGCGCCTCCGCGCTGATTCTTTCGTCGCTGCCGATCGGGATGTTTGCCGTCATTCATTTCCTCGTTCCCAGCTTCTACGCAAGCG
This sequence comes from Pseudolabrys sp., assembly GCA_035703125.1. Lineage (GTDB taxonomy): Bacteria > Pseudomonadota > Alphaproteobacteria > Rhizobiales > Xanthobacteraceae > Pseudolabrys. The sequence goes on from DASSYU010000386.1 coordinate 10,873, forward strand.
TCTGGGATCAGAACCTGACGAAAATCGCTCTCACCCTCGCAGGTTGCTGGATGAGCGTCGGCAATTTCATCATGTACCGCATGGTCAACTTCAGGATCTGACCATGGACACAGTGGTCACGGTATTCGGGAACATGCTGCAGGACAGCAACACCATAGTGATGGGGTTGCTGGTCTTTCTTGCTGCCGGCACCTTGGCCTTTTCCGTGATGGCGGCGATTCGCGTTCGTGGTTCGGTCAAGCGGCGTACCGAGCGCATCCTGACCGACGAAGAGCGCAAAGCCAGTCATTCGCGTTCGCTGCAGTATTCCAGCCAGAAGACAGTCGCCAGGCTGATCGAGTACACGACGAAGCATTACGGGTCGGCAAACGACGAGAACATGAAGGTGCTGCGCCGGCGGCTCGTGCAGGCCGGTATCTACGATCCGCGCGGTGTTGCCTTCTTTTTCATTGCGCGTACGGCGTTGGCGATTGGTCTCGCCGCTGCGATCTTCATTCTTCTGCCGCTCGTGAGGTCGAGTGGCGGAACGTTTCTTTGGTTGATGGTGATCGCCGGCGGGGTTGCGGGCTATGTCGGCCCGAGCATGTACATCGACAAGCGCATCTCGGCGCGCAAGCTCGAACATCGTTCAGGTTTTCCGGATTTCATGGATCTGCTCGTCGTATGCGCCGACTCGGGGCTCTCGATGGAGGCCTCGCTCGAACGTGTCTCGCGCGAGCTGGGGCCGAGCTACCCGTCGCTTACCGCCAATATTCATTTGACCAATCTCGAGATCCGCGCCGGACGGCCGCTCAAGGAGGCACTTGAGCATTTTGCCGACCGTCTCGCACTCGAGGAGTCGAGGGCCTTCGCCACCTTGATCAACCAATCGATCGATCTCGGTTCGAGCATCACCGATGCCATGCGCGTGTACAGCGACGACATGCGCCACAAGCGGCTCTCGATGGCGGAAGAGAAGGCCTATGCGCTGCCGGCGAAACTCGCAGTGCCGATGATGGTCTGCATCTTTCCGGTGCTGTTCGTGGTCATCCTGCTGCCGGTGATCGTGCGCCTGCACATGAACGGCTATTTCTAGCGCCAAACGGCAACGGCGGGGGCTGGCCGGGAGCGGTTTGCCGCGAAAAGCCGAAGTTCCGACAAAGTGAAGAATTCTTAACCATCCTCCCCTAGCCTGACGGCGTCCCGTGTTTCGGGCGTTTCCGCAAGGCTTTGACATGCTTATTGGAATTGCCCGACCCCTGGTCATCGCCGCCGCCGGTTTGTGGTTGGCGGGATGCACCACTTCTTCCAGCTTTTCGAACTTGTTTGGGCCAAAGACCCCCGGCACTGACGCATCGGCATCTGCTCAGGTCGATGAGACATCTGAGCCGCGTTTGACGGTGGACGGATCGGCGCCTGTGAAGCCAGTCGAGGAATCGACCGGCTCGGTCTCATCGTCACGTGCAGCGAAAGCCACCACACCGGGTTTCCTCGGCAGCGATCCGTACGACGAATTGAACCTCGGCAAGAAGCAATATCGTGCCAATAATTTCGGTCTTGCCGAGAAGCACTTCCGCTTGGCGGTCGAAAAACATCCGCGCGACGCAGAGGCCTGGCTGGGGCTTGCGGCATCCTACGATCGTCTGCGCCGCTTCGATCTCGCCGACCGCGCTTACGCCCAGGCAGTTGGCATCCTTGGACCCACGGTCGAGATTCTCAACAACCAAGGCTACTCATACATGCTGCGCGGCGACTACAAGCGCGCGCACGCAACGCTTACCGCCGCCCTGCGCAAGGATCCAAAAAACAAGTACGTTCAGAACAACATCCGCCTCTTGGAAGAAAGCTACCGCAAGGGCAAGTCCATCGAGTAGGGGCTGCCAGGGGCCCGCGCCGCTTTGCCCAATGGGCGTTGGCGGAAATCGCTGGTGGATATGCGAATCAACGCCATCATCAGAGCCTATCCGCAGGTGAGCCAGTTCTGGACATACGATCCAAAGCAATTCATCCACCAGCCGGTGTTCTCGCGCGACTTCCTGCCGAGCAAATATCTCGAGTAGCGCGGCGGACCGGCGGAACTTGTCGTGATGAGACAAGCGCACGCGCGGGCATGATGACGATATGACAAACCCGCGTCCCGTTACCCTGATCACTGGAGCGTCGGCCGGGATCGGCGTGGCGCTCGCTCGCGTATTTTCCCGGCACGGCCACGAACTGGCGCTGGTGGCCCGGCGTGAAGACAGGTTGCAGGAGCTTGCCGACGAGATCGCGGCGACCGGTACACGGCGGCCAATCGTTATTGCGTGCGACCTGTCGACGTCCGACGCCGCGCGGGAGATCGGTGACGCGCTGGCGTCACAGGAGGCCGAGCCACAATTCGTTGTCAATAATGCAGGTTTTGGATTGGTCGGCTTGGCGACGGCGCGCGACCGCGGCGAACAACTACAGATGATCGATCTCAACGTGCGCGCATTGACCGAACTGTCGATTGCTTTTGTCGATAGTCTTGCCCGCCATCGTGGCGGGCTTCTCAATGTCGGTTCGATCGCCGGGTTCCTGCCGGGACCGGGCGTGGCCGTGTACTACGCCACCAAAGCTTATGTGCTGTCCTTCACCGAAGCGCTGCACAGTGAGCTTGCGCCGCGCGGGATCAAGGTCGCCGTGTTGTGTCCGGGGCCGGTACCGACCGAGTTTGCCGCGCGGGCCGGCATCAGCGATCGCAGCATGGCGCCAAGCCTGCTGACCAAATCCGCGGACTACGTCGCGGAAGCGGGCTATCGCGGTTTGATGGAGGGGCGCCGGACGATTGTGCCGGGTTTCATTAACAACCTGGTCACTGTGCTGCTCCGGCTTGTCCCGCGGCGCCTGCTTCTCAAAGTCGTCGATTCCCGGCAAACCCGGCGC
>DASSYU010000438.1:0-2561 GCA_035703125.1 Pseudolabrys sp.
GGCGATCACCGGGCCGGACGTGGCGCGGAAATTGACGCCCAATTCGCGCGCAAGAATCTGCGCCAATGTGGTCTTGCCCAGGCCGGGAGGGCCGACGAACAGCACATGATCGAGCGCCTCCTTGCGGGCGCGCGCGGCTTCAATGAACACGCTCAGGTTCGCGCGTGCCTGCTCCTGGCCGATGAATTCGTTGAGGCGCTGCGGACGCAGCGTGGCATCGGCGTCGTCGTCGCGCGTCCCGGGTGTGACAAGGCGCGGCGAACTGCTCATTTCGCCAATTCCTTCAAGCCCTGCCTGATCAATGTCGCGGTGTCGGCGCCCTCACCGGCGTTACGCGCGGCTGCCGCAATCGCGGCGGCGGCCTGCGGATGGCCATAGCCGAGATTGATCAGCGCGGACACAGCGTCGGCCACCGGGCACGGCGCGCGCTTCTCGTCGAGCGCGCCGGCGAGATGCACGACCGCCGGGTCGATATTCGCAAAAGCAGGTGCCTTGTCCTTCAGTTCGGTGACGATCCGCTCGGCCACCTTTTGCCCGACACCAGGGGCGCGCGCGACCATCGCCTTGTCGCGCATCGCGATCGCCGATGCGAGCTCGGATGCCTTTAGCGTGCCGAGCACCGACATGGCGACCTTGGCGCCGACTCCCTGCACGGTTTGCAGCAGACGGAACCATTCGCGTTCGATGTCGCTGGCAAATCCGAACAGCCTGATCTGGTCCTCACGTACGTACGTCTCGATCGACAACGTGGCGGGCTCGCCGGGCGACGGCAGCGCCTGCAGCGTGCGCGCCGAGCAATGCACCTGATATCCGACACCGGCGACGTCGAGGATGATGTAGTCCTCGCCATAAGAATCGATGATGCCCTTGAGCTTGCCGATCATGACGCCGCCATCTTCAGCACCGCGCTCGTCCGATGATGCGCGTGGCAAATCGCGATGGCCAGCGCATCGGCAGCATCTTCGGATTGCGGATCGGCTTTCGGCAGCAGCACGCCGATCATCATGCGGATCTGCGTCTTTTCGCCGTGACCGGTTCCAACGATCGTCTTCTTCACCAGGTTTGGCGCATATTCGGCAACGGCAAGTCCAGCCTTGGCCGGCACCAGCATCGCGATACCGCGCGCCTGCCCAAGCTTCAGCGTCGCAGCTGCATTGGTGTTGACGAACGTTGCTTCCACCGCCGCCTCGTGCGGCCGGTATTGCTCAATCACCGCGAGCAGTCCGTCATGAATTGTAAGCAGGCGAACGCCCAGGTCGGCGCGGTCGTCGGTCTCGAATGAGCCGCACCCGATGTGGATCAGCCGGTTGCCGTCGGACTTGATCAGGCCCCAGCCGGTGCGCCGGAGCCCCGGATCGATGCCGAGAATGCGAATCGGGTGCCGGGCCATCACCCCGTTGATAGCCCCGGCCTCCGCCCCCGCCTAGCGCGTTTTGCGCCGCAGTCGGCCCGGTTATGCGGGCCATTCCGCCCGGTTACAATGGACAGCACGGCATGAGCGGTTATGTTTCGCGCCATGCCGGGGACCTCCTCTCGCCGCCGCAACCGACGGGCCGTCATTATTGGCGGCTCGATGTCGGGACTGTTTTCCGCAGCATTCCTGCGGCAGATCGGCTGGGAGGTGGACGTCTACGAGCGCTCGAATGTCGAGCTGGTCGGCCGCGGCGCCGGCATCACCGGGCACCCCGAGCTGTTGGAGGCGCTGGAAGCAAGCGGCGCGGGGACCGAGATGCTCGGCATCGAGGTACCCAAGCGCATCGCCATCGACCGCGACGGCCGCATCACGGATGAGCGGCCGCTGCGGCAGGTGCTGACCTCGTGGGATCGCTTGCAACGCCTCCTGCGCGCGACCATCGACGAGGCGCACTACCACCTCGGCTGGAATTTCGAGCGCGTCGACCAGGACGAACGCGGCGTGCGCGTGCAGTTTTCCGGCGGACGCGTCGAGCATGCCGACATTCTGATTGGCGGCGATGGAATCCGCTCAAGCGTGCGTGCGCAAATGGCGCCGGACGTGCAGCCTGTCTACGCCGGCTACTACATCTGGCGCGGGGCACCGAACGAGGCCGACCTCGCCCCGGAGACGCTGAACAGCATCTACCCGCTGTTCACGTTTTACCTGCCCAAGCAACAGCAGGTGATCACCTACCCGATCGCCGGCTTCAACGACGATCTCACTCCGGGCAAGCGCCGCTTCAATTTCATCTGGTACCGCGTTGCGGATGCCGCAAAGCTGCGCGAGATATGCGTGGATGAAAATGGCGTACAGCACGAATACTCGGTGCCACCGCCGCTGGTGCGCAAGGATCTGATCGCCGGCATGCACAAGGATGCGCGGGAGATTCTCCCGCCGCAGCTGCTCGATGCACTGATGAAGATCAAGCAACCCTTCATCACGCCGATCTACGATTTCACGGCACCGACAATTACCTACGGCCGTGTCGCCATGGTGGGCGATGCAGCGGCAAACGCGCGCCCGCACATGGGCTTCGGAATGGCCAAGGCCGGCACCGACGCGATGGCTCTGGCGAAGCATCTCGACCGGCACGACGATGTCGACG
>DASSYU010000444.1:0-5964 GCA_035703125.1 Pseudolabrys sp.
ACGTGACAAGGTGTCTTGGGCGACACCGTGTGCAAGTCTCGACAATGCGTCGGGGTTACTGCTGTGCAGCAGTACGTTTTGACGACTAGCAGCACGCTGCCAACATTTCGCCATTGAATGACCTGAACCGAACACGAACAAGCCTCATTGATCGGTGGTCAGAGTCGTCAGCATTTTCGGGCTGCTCTCTGAAGCGAGGCTCGCTCATTACGGTCTGGTTGGAGGTTCGAGTCCTCCCGGGCCCACCAGCCTTCGCTCGCTTCGCGAGCTGCGAATTCATGACAGCGCGATTTATTCTGCCGGCTCGATTTTGAGCGGGCATACATTAAAGCAGTTTGCTGCAGCCGCTAGGGCCGCTTCTTTGCCTCGAGCCGCTGCGCTAGCCGCGTTATATCGACGACCATACGTTCGTGCGTGCCATTGCCGATTTCCTCGATTTCGTCGCGCGCAATCACGTCGAATTCGATGCGGCGGCCGTCGACCTTGGTGACGACGGCCTCGGCCGTCACGCGATGGCCGACCGGCGTTGCGGCGAGATGGCGGATATTCACGGCGGTGCCGACGGCGCTCTCGCCGGGGCCAAGATAGTCCCGCACCGCATTAAGTGCGGCATTCTCCATTGCAGTCACCATCATCGGCGTGGCGAACACGGGCGGCAGGGTCACGTCCTTGAACTGGTTCGCGAGATGGGCGGGCGCGACGCGCAGCGTGTATGTGCCTTTTGCTCCGACTGGAATTGTTCGCATCGCCTCAGTGTTCCACGTGAGGAATGTGGTTGATCGCCGGTGCAAGGATAACCAGTAACAGTCCGCACAATGCAATGGGCAGGAATGCCATGCTCGGTATTCCGCTCAGATCCCAGACGAGACCGCTGATGACAGGCACGATCACCGCGCAGCTATAGCTGATGGTGAACATAGCCGCGGTCACCCGATGTACATCATCCGGAGGACTGAGGAGCGGCGGCAGCGCAAGGACAAGAACGAGGATCGCCGCCGCGGCAAAGCCTTGCAGTGCAGCGGCCGCCACGATCCACATGCCGCTGCCGAAAACGATTCCGCCCGTTGCAGCAACGCAAACCAGCGCGCACGCGACATAAGGCCAGACGGCCCGTTCGAAACGGCCTGCAACAGCAAGCAAAATGAACGAGGCGGGGATCTGCCCGATGTTCAACGCTGAGAGTGCCGCGCTGGTCCACTCGGCCTCGCCGTTGCTCTTTAGATAGTCCGGGATGAACGCATTGGTGGCGAAATAAGTCGCATTGATGGTGCCGAGCATGATGCCCAGCCGCCAGATCAATGAATTGTTCCAGTCCGGCCACCAGCGCCGGCTCGCCTGCGATCCGTTTGTCGTGCCTGGGCGCGGTGAAAACAGCAGAACGAGTACGGCGATAATCGCAACGGGTACGCTCCAGAAGACGAAACCCAACTGCCAAGTGCCGACCAGCGGCAGAACCAGCGGCAGCGTGAGGGCAACCGGCGCAATTTCGCCGACCAGCAGGCCGTTGGTGTAGACTGCGGTCGCAAGCCCGATCTTGTGCGGCAGCCAGAGACGGACCGCCGGCGGCAGCGTCACCTGCATAATGGCAACGCCGGAGCCCATCGCGATTGTCATGGCGTAGAGCCAGAAAATGTCGGGCACCGCGCCGCGCAGCGCGCCGCCGATCGCATTGACCGCGATGCCAAGCACGAGCGCGGTGCGGACTCCGAGCCGGGCAATGAGCAGCGCGCCAGGCACGGCGGCAAAGGCGAACAGCATCGACGGAAGTCCGGTCAGGATTCCCACCTCGGTCGCGCTCAATTTCATTTCGTCGTGAATGAGCGGAATGACCGGCGGGACGGCCAAAATGGTGAATCTCAACGCGGTGCCGGAGAGCCAAAGAAGCAACAACGCATTCAGAAGCCGCGCGCGGTCTGGCGCGCCGATGAGATCATTCATGGATGAGACGGGCCCTGCGGACTTTTATGGGTCGCGAGTTCCCGGCGCACCAGATCGGGGAGGGAGTGGAGGCGCGAGTCGAACTTGATTCCGCGGACCTTGAACGCGGCGGCGGCAGCCATATCGTCGTCTTTGTCGCCCATAAAGAAGCTTCGGCTGAGGTCGATCGGCCATTCGCGCGCGGCCTGTTCAAGCATGCCGGTACAGGGTTTCCGGCAGCTGCAGGCCATGGCGAATGCCTTCACGGTTCCTTCGGGGTGATGCGGACAATAATAATAGGCATCGATGTGAGCGCCTTTTCCGGCCAGGACATTCTGCATATGTGCGTGGAATAATTTTACCGCCGTTTCGTCGAAGAACCCGCGCGCCACACCGGACTGGTTGGTGATCACCAGTACGTAATACCCGGCCTCATTGAGCAGGCGCACGCTCTCGGGCGCCCCCGCTATCCATTCAAGCTGTTCGGGCCGGTGGACATAGCCATGATCGACATTGAGGACCCCGTCGCGGTCGAGAAACGCGGCCGGGCGGCGTGTCGTTGGCGTGGCCGGCTTTAAATCAGTTTGTTTGGCGATCATTCCCGAACCGTCCGCACGCCGAGGTCATGGTCTTTCTGTAGCTATCTCGGCATTGGCCACCGTCGGCGTAAATGTCGCCGTCCGGAACCCGCTGGAGATCCACACGATGCCGCCAACAATTCCAATGATGAAGCTTGCCGCGCCGAACAGGATGGACAGCGTCAGACCGTCGCTTTCGGCAAGTCCGGCATATGCGAATGTTGCGATCATACTGCTTTCACGGACACCCCAGCCGGCGATCGATATGGGTACGGTTGCGATCAAAAGCACGGGCGGCATCAGCAAAAGAACATGCGCAAACCCAACTGGCGCGGCAACCGCTTTGGCGCAGCACCAGGCGGCGCTGATGGTCAATAGATGAATCATGATCGAGCATCCGATTACGGTTGCGGCGGGTCGGACCGACCGACACGTTTTCGCGGCGGCCCCGGCGGCTGCCGCCACGTGGCGCGTTATCATCGATCGGCGGAGCCATCGGTCAAAGTGCGTGCCGGCCAACAACACGATCAACGGACCTGCGATCGCGCCGGCCGCGAGCACCAACACGATCGCGCGTGGCACCGGTTCACGGATGAGCTGCAGCGTCCATGGCAGGCATGCCGCGACCAAAAGCGCCAGGACGAATACGCCAAAGATTCGATCGAGCAGAACGGAATAGGTCGCGTTCGCCCAGCCGGCGCCTCTGCGGGCGGCGAACCAGATTCGGACACCGTCGCCGCCGACCGTCGAGGGCAGAACCTGGTTGAAAAATGTGGCAATGAAATTGATCTGCAGCGTTCCGCCAAAACCCATATCGGTGCCGCACGAGATAGCAATCTGTCGCCAGCGCGCCGATAACGGCAACAGCTGGATCGCCATGAGAATGACGGCGAGGAGCAGCCAGCCCGGTTCGAGACGATTTAATCGCTCGACCAGTGCATCGAGATTGACCCAGCGCAGAGAAAAATACAGCAGGAGGCCGGATATCGCCGCCTTGGCCAGCAGCAGAAACGTGCGGCGCATGTGATCCTCGGTCCTTGGCGGTCGCCGAATGGAGCGAGGGCTTGGCATGACCCACCTGTGTGCGCAAGAGAATTGCCCCGCGACCGCACAGATCTCAATTCGCTGTTGTATGACAGCAGAATTTGATAGCTAAGTATCTGGAAACCCGTCGATTAACCCGTGCATGCAGACGCACGGGTCCTGTCGCAGAACTTTGCTAAAATGGCGCTTCAAACCGGACGCAGGTGGATCGCTTGAACATTACATCGACCAAGAGGGCACCGTCCGTCCCCGCGAGCGCAAGCACGGCCGATCTCACCGTCGTCGGTGGCGCGGGCCACGTCGGCATCCCGCTCGTGCTGGCACTTGCGGACGCAGGCCTGACCGTCAACGTCAACGACCTCAACGAGGCGGCGCTTGCAATGCTGAGCTCCGGGAAGTTGCCGTTTATCGAGCATGGCGCGGCGCCGCTTTTGGCGAAAGCGTTGGAGAGCCAGCGCCTCATTTTCACGTCTTCTCCAAAGGAGATTAGCCGCACCGGCCCCGTCATTGTCACCATCGGCACGCCGGTCGATGAATTCCTCAACCCGGTGCAAGCCGAAATCCAGCGCTGTATTGACGGCCTGCTTCCGCATGTCAGTGACGAGCAATTGCTGATCCTGCGCTCCACCGTCTATCCGGGAACGACCGATTGGCTTCAGGACTACCTGAACCGGCTTGGGCGCAAGAACGGTCTTGCGTTCTGCCCCGAGCGGGTTGTGCAGGGATACGGCGTCAAAGAGCTGCGCGAGATGCCGCAAATCATCAGCGCGACCACGCCGGAAGCCGAGCAGCAAGCAGGCGCGCTATTCCGCAAGATCGTTCCGGAACTCGTGGTCGTCAGGCCGATCGAGGCCGAGTTCGCGAAGCTCTTCAACAACGCCTACCGGTATATTGAATTCGCGGCCACCAACCAGTTCTACATGATCGCAAAATCGGCTGGCGCGGACTATCAGGCGGTCATGCGCGCGAAGCAGAACTATCCGCGCGCAAAAAATTTTCCTGGGCCGGGTTTCTCGGCGGGGCCTTGCCTGTTCAAGGACACGATGCAGCTTGCGGCCTATGCACGCAATCAGTTTGGCCTCGGCCATGCCGCGATGCAGGTCAATGAGGGTTTCGTCCTGCAGCTCGTCGATGATCTGCGCCGGTCATACGACGTCTCGAAAATGACCGTCGGCCTCCTGGGCATGGCGTTCAAGGCCGAGATCGACGATACGCGGGCCTCGCTGAGCTACAAGCTCAAGCGATCCCTGGAAATGATGGCGCGCGAGGTCCTGACCACGGATCCTTTCGTGACGACCGACCCGTTGCCTCTTGAACGAGTGGTTGCGCGCAGCGACATATTGATCCTTTGCACGCCGCACTCCGTTTACGCGCGCGCCGATTTGAAGGGGAAGCCCGTCGTCGACGTGTGGGGTTTTCTCAAAAATGCGAATGTCGTGTACTGAGCATGCTTGCGCACGCTGAAATCGCGGACGCCTCCGTTTCGGTAACGTTCGCCCGCCGCCGTTCGGCCGGCAATCTGAAAAATTCGACGCGGAAGCTGGCGACATGAAAATAACAAGACTTACGCCGCGTCAGATTCTGATTGTCCTGCACGATCTGTTGGCGACTGCGGCCGCGATCGTCGCCACCTTTTTCCTGCGGTTCGAAGGTACGGCTCTCGACGAACGTCTGCGCGGCCTGGGAAGATTTCTGCCGGCCTTCCTGGTCTACGCGGCGATCGTCTACTTCGTCATCGGACTGCACCGGAACAAGTGGCGATTCACGTCGGTCCCGGACCTCTACAATTTATTCCGCGCCTCGACCGTTCTGGCGTTGTCGCTGCTTGCGCTCGACTATGTTCTGCTAGCGCCGAATGTGTACGGCACATTCTATTTCGGCAAAATTTCCATCCTGCTGTACTGGTTTCTGCAGTTGTTCTTTCTAGGCGGCCTGCGTGTCGCCTACCGGTATTTCCACTATGCCCGAACGCTGCAGCGCGTGAAGGTCGCGGATGCGATCCCTACGCTTGTTCTCGGCCGCGCCGCGGATGCCGAAGTGCTGCTGCGCAGCATCGAAAGCGGTGCGGTCAAGAAAATCTGGCCCGTCGGCGTGCTCTCGCCGTCATCGGCGGATCGCGGTCAATCGATCCGCGGCTTGCGCGTGCTGGGCGACATCGATGACCTTGAGCAGATTGTCGCCGATCTTGAGCGACGCGGGGAGCGGGTGACCCGGCTTGTGCTTGCGCCTTCTGCACTGACGCCGGAGGCGCGGCCTGAAGCCATTTTGATCCGCGCCCGCAAGCTTGGCCTCAGCATGAGCCAGCTTCCGTCGCTCGATGCCGAGGGGCCGGCCGTCCAGCTTGCGCCGGTCGCCGTTGAAGACCTCCTGCTGCGGCCCAGCGTGAAGATCGATTACCCACGGCTTGAGAATTATGTAAGCGCAA
>DASSYU010000069.1:0-6120 GCA_035703125.1 Pseudolabrys sp.
TACGGTCTTGCCCGTGCCGGGCTCGCCTTTGACCAGCAGCGGCCGCTCGAGCGTGATCGCGGCGTTGACCGCGATCTTGAGGTCGTCGGTCGCCACATAGGCCTTGGTGCCTTCAAAACGCATAAAATCCTTCTTTCTGCCGATTGCCCATTATTCATATAGGGAAGCGGCAGTGCGACAAAGTGATTTGGCAAAAAGCGGCCTAGCCGCGCACGGACCGTTCGATGAAGTCTTCCAGCGCCGTCACAGGCGCGCGATCGCGATAGACTTTGTCGCGGTTTGCGGCCATTCGTGCCGAAATCGTCTGCCGGAATTGCCGGTCCTGGCCGAGACGGGCCGCGATCGCGACATAGTCTTGCATCGTCGTGGCAATCGTCTCGGGGACGTCCAGCATTCGCAGTATTGCCGCGCAATGGCGGCCGCGCATCGTTTTTCCTTCGAATGTGACGAGCGGTAATGCCTGGGCAACGCATTCCAACGCCGAGTTGCATCCCGACCAGCCGATGCTGTCCAGGAACACATCGGAGAGGCCGGCGGCTGCCACAAATTTGCTTTGGCTCAGACGATTGAGGAATACGCAATAATCGTCGGCGCGCATGCCGGCTGCAGCAAAAGCGCGCTCCAGCCGTTCGTGGATGATCGCCGTGATCTTCGGCGCGCCAAAATGGCGCAAGAACACAAACTGACAATCACCGACCTCGCGCGCGATCTGCACGAATGCATCGTCGTACTGCGGCAGATACTTGAAGAGCGATTGGCCACTCCAAAAAACAGTCGCGCCTGGACGAAGACCGAGCTCCTCGCGCGTAACCTCGACCGACTCCGTGTCGACGGGCTCGTAATAGATCGACAGGTTCGGCAGCCGTACAAGTTTTTCGGTGTAGAACGCGTCTGCGTCCGGCGGCTCCATCAGGTCGCTCGACAGGAATTAGTCCATTGTCGGCAGGCCACTGGTTTCCGGATGGCCCCAGGAATTGCATTGCACGCGCGCAAGCCGCTGGGCCGCCAGCTGGATCGACGAGATGTCCATGAGCAGTCCCGGATAGATCAGGATGTGCGGCGCGTCGATTTCTGCTTGAGGGCTTCGTCGAAGCTGGCGAGTGCTTCCTCGCTCCGCTCGAGCGCATGCAAGATCATGCCGTAGTTCACCAGGATCTGCGGCGAGGGCTTGCGCATGCGCATCGCCTGCGAGATCAGCCGCAGCGCCTCGGCCGGCTGGCTTTTCGCAAGCTTGATGACACTGAGCATCTGCAGGGCATCGAAATGGTCGGGCCGATGGGCGAGCACCTCGGAATAGATGCATTCCGCCTCGTTCAGATGGCCCTGGGTATGGAGCGCGAGCGCCTGCGCGAAAGCCTGCGGTACCTTGAACGTCTCGCGCTTCGGCACCGTCGACGGCGGCATGCGAATCCCCTTGCATTGAGGGGGTAAAAAAGCGCCGCTGAGTCGTCTAGGGTGAATTATTGCGCAGAATGCCGGGGCTTTAACGGGAACGTGATAGCCGCGCGACCGCGAGTTGATTGGTCCTTCCGGGCTGGGCGTGCCAAACACAGGACTGACCTCCTGGAATCTGGTCTCTCAACCAACCACCTGAAAGGGCCGCGGGGGGGCGTGAACGAAGGAGATGGCCGAATGATCAATCGGCGCGTCCTTTTAACCACAGGCGTGGCGCTCGCGGCGCTTTTGACCGCCACAAGAAACGGCGAGGCAGGAGCCATGACAACGACTGAGACTATCGACTATCGCAGCCTATCGGACGCCGAATGGCGAAAGCGTCTTACGGCCTACCAGTACGACGTTCTGCGCAAGCACGGCACGGAACGGGCCGGCACCAGCCCGCTCAATCGTGAGAAGCGCAAGGGTATTTTTGCCTGCGCCGGCTGCGACCTGCCGCTGTTCTCATCGGATACGAAGTTCGAAAGTGGCACCGGCTGGCCAAGCTTCTATCAGCCGTTGCCCGATGCGGTTGAAACCAAGGCCGACCGCTCGTTCTTCATGACGCGCACCGAGGTGCATTGTAAGCGCTGCCTCGGCCACCTCGGCCACGTGTTCGACGACGGTCCGCCGCCGACCGGATTGCGTTATTGCATGAATGGCGTCGCGCTCAAGTTCGAGCCACAGGCCGGCTCGTCATCGTGATTTGGTCGGCAAAATCTGCCGTTTGACGGCAGAAAGAACCGCAAGCGGTAGCCCATCTGGGCCGCCTTTTTCTTATAACATATTGATATTACACGACCAATAAAGTGGCGCAACCATTGCGACGGACCGGCTAGGAGTCAAAGCCCCGCCAGGGGCGAAGTGTGTCCCGTTTTCGGAGATGACCCATGGGTTTGTTCGACGCTCTCACAACTCCGGTCAGTGGCTTGAATGCGCAGTCATTCGCGATGCAGAACATTTCGGGCAACATCGCGAACTCGCAGACCACTGCTTACAAAGGCATCGATACGAGTTTCGCGAACATGATCCCGGGCGACTCGGTGCCGACGCGCCAGACCGCCGGTGGAGTCATCGCCAATTCCCGCGCGACGAACAACGTCCAGGGAACGATCCAGAGCACCAATATGGCAATCAATGGCAACGGCTATTTCATCGTGCAGGCATTCGAGAGCGCCTTCGCGGGCAATGATTCTTTTGCTCGTCTGAAAAAAGCAGGCGCCTGAACGAAAAGGGCCCGACCGCATGGTCAGGCCCTGTCTCGTCGTGCGACGTCGTCAGTAGCAGATGCGCTTGCGCACGAACACCCGCTCGCCCCAGCGGTTGATGTGGGACCGCACGACGACTCTGCAGCCGGCGTAATGGTTCCACCAGCCGCGATGATGATGGCGGTGGCGCCAGTGGTGGTAGTCACGCGCGCTCAGCGTCAGCGATGTTCCGGCCTCTTTGGCGCCGGCAACTTCCGGCACTCCGGCAACTCCCGCCGCCGCCAGAATCGCGATGGCCGCAGCAAAAACGATGCGTTTCATTTGCGTTCCTCCTCTCGTCATCCTGAGGGAGAAAACGACGATCGGCTTGTCGCGGTTCCGCAAATTGCGAAAACGCACAGCGACGAGAACTGAATGTCTGTTCAGGATTGTGGCGCCGCCGCGTCAGGCTGCCGCCAGCACTTCCATGCACTTGTGAAAGAAATAGATCCCGAGCGCCAGTCCGCCGATCGACGACCAGCCTGAGATCGTATTGCCGGCCCACTGCATGAGCGCGCCGCACGCAATGGCCGTTCCGAAGGGTAACGCCACGAGCAGGATGATGAGCAGGACGGACATGTCAGCGACTCATTTCACGATGGCTGCGATGACGCACATGGTACCAAGTACGAGAGACGTCAGGTAGCCGCAATAATAGAGTTGGATGGCATTGCCGCCATTGAGGATCGGTCGGTTCACCGATAGGAAAATACTCCTTGACAGCGTGACGCTGCTCGGATAGGAATTGAGCACGCTCCACATTTGCGCCCTTGAGGCGTTCCAGGCGTGCGGAACATCGCCGCGTGCCTCTGCGTTGTTTCCTGACCGACGGCGCGTTGCCGTCGAGGGAGCGATCCATATGCCGCGGGTGGAAGACAACCACATCGTTGAAAGCACGACCGAGGCGCGCGCCGCCGTCACCGGGCAAAATGTGCGCTATGTGCTTGTCATCAGCACGCTCGCGGTGATCGTGCTTTTTGCGGTCGTTTATTTCCTCACCCGTAGCTGAGCGGCAGAAATATTGGCGGATGAGACGCCAGATTGTCCGGCGTTTTTTTGCCTGTGACAGAAATCAATGTGGTCCCACATCAAGAAAATGCTCGCGCCGCCCGAGGTGAAGTCCTCGCTCGTGGCGCGGTTGATCGCACTCGAGCACGGTGGGCGCCCGCGCTGGACTCCGCGCGGCTATGCGACGCTTGCGCGGGAAGGCTACGCCCGCAATGCCGGGCGGTGCGGATGATCGCCGAAAGCATCGGATCGCTGTGTTTCGTTCTCTATGACGGGGCCACCGAACGGGATACGCATCCGTTGCTCGACCTTGTCCGCCGGCCCAATCCGCGCCAGGACGGCGCCTCTTTCCTCGAGGCCGTCGCGTCGCATCTTCAGCTCGCCGGCAACGCCTATGTCGAAGCGGTCACCTTGAGCGGGGAGGGCGATGCGGAAGGTTTTCAGGTTCGCGAGCTCTATGCGCTGCGGCCCGATCGTATGAAGCTTGTGGCGGGCGCTGATGGTTGGCCGCAAGCCTACGACTATAGGTCGGCGGCCGCACGGTGCGTTTCGACCAAAGTGCGGCGCTGCCGCCGATCCTGCACCTGACATTCTTCAACCCGGTCGACGACCACTACGGGATAAGCCCAATAGAGGCGGCTGCTGTCGCAATCGATACGCACAACGCCGCGGCCGGCTGGAACAAGTCGCTGCTCGACAACGCAGCACGCCCATCCGGCGCACTGGTCTATGCCGGCGCCGATGGCACCGTGCTCACCGACGCCCAGCACGGGCGAATCAAGCAGGCATTCGCCGAGCAATATCTGGGCGCCGTCAATGCTGGACGGCCGCTGGTGCTGGAAGGAGGCCTCGACTGGAAGCCGATGTCGCTAACGCCGCGCGACATGGATTTTCTGGAGGCCAAGCATGCGGCCGCGCGCGAGATTGCGCTGGCCTTTGGCGTGCCGCCGATGCTGCTCGCCATTCCCGGCGACAACACCTATGCGAACTACCAGGAAGCCAACCGCGCCTTCTGGCGGCAAAGCGTGCTTCCGCTCGCAGCACGAATCGGCTGCGCGCTGACCAGCTGGCTTGCGCCCGCTTTCGGCGCCGGCCTGGTTCTCGCGGCCGATGCCGATCGCGTGGAGGCCCTCTCTTCTGATCGTGCCGCGCTCTGGGAGCGCGTGAGCAATGCGACATTTCTGACCGTCAACGAAAAGCGCCTCGCGACCGGTTACGGCGCCGTGGACGGCGGGGACGTATTCGCTCGTTAAACTGTTGAGTTGCGGCAAGGCCGACGAACTATTGACGCCGGCCGGTGGCGCCCGCCGCTTTCGCGGCGGGCGTCCTTTTTCGCCGATCCGCGTTCGTTGCATTTCGCGCGCTTGGGGGCGCTGATCCATGACCGATTTTGTGGAAATTTTCATCGAGCGCGGCGATCTCGCGCATCTCGCCTTGCTGCTATGGGCCGCGTCGGCGAGCGGTCTGGCCTGGTTCGCGTTGCGCGAGCTTGCCGCCGCCAGCCGCCGTTTCGACGATTTCGTGCGCGAGCTCGCGCGCTTCAACGAGCGCTGCGAGCACGAAAGGCAGGGTCTGCGCCGCCGCCGCCGAAAAGAAGGAGCCCCGGTTGCCCGGGGCCCCTTTGCGGTACTCCCGCGTCCTGAGACTTAGTCGAACTTGAACACGGCCATATTTTTGAGCGACTCCTTGGTGGCACCGCTCATGACCGCGTGGTCGGGATACCATTTATTTTTGGTCGAGGACGTGCTGGCTGACGTGCTCGGGCTTGGCGCCGGACGTGCCGCGGAACCGGTGGTGCTGGTTGGGCTGGTCGAGGTGGTCGATGATGTTTTCACCGGCTCATCGACGAATTTCAGCTTGTCCATCTGTACCAGGATGTCGTGCTTGCCCATGCCGAGGAAGCCGCCGACGCCGATCACGACACCATCCACCTTCCCGGACTTGTCGAGCAGAATTTCACTGATGTCGCCGAGCTTCTCGTTCTGGTCGTTGTAGACATTCAGGCCGATCAGCTTGGAGGCCCGCCACATGTCGCCCTGCGCCTTCGGCGCCACGGTTGCCGAAGATGACCTGGCAGGCGGAGTGGACGGCTGCGCCGATGGAGTCGTGGAAGCCGGCGGGTTGTTTGAAGCGGGCGGGTTGTTTTGGGCAAACGCGGGAACCAGCATCGTCGATGCGAGCAGGCCGCTGAAAATAATTTTCCGCATAGTGTCACCTCTGAATTTGTGAACCTGAGTTACGAACGCGGGTGCGGCGACATTGTTCCTGCACGGGCTAGTTCCGTCCTCGCGAATCGATTGTGCAACGCACGTGCGCGCCATTGGGTGCGATTGGTTGCAAATAATTCGCGCGGAACCTTTGCGGCGAACGGCAGAAAGAACGTTTGTGTGAATTCTCTAAAGGACGAAAACAATGGATAGGGCGGGCACGG
>DASSYU010000144.1:0-4608 GCA_035703125.1 Pseudolabrys sp.
ATCCTTATAGCGGCGGACCAATTGACCGCGCTGGTGGCGCGGCTCTTCATTGCGTCCGGCGTCCCGGACGCGGCGGCAAGAACCGTCGCAGGAGCTCTGGTGGATGCCGATCTCGAGGGGCAATCCTCGCACGGCGTGATGTTGGTCGAGATGTACCTCGATCGGATCGGGAAAGGATCCGTGTCGCTGAAGCAGGCTGGCGAGATCGTTTCGGACAAAGGCGCGACCGTCGTTCTCGATGCGCATAACGCGCTTGGCCATCTGACCGGTGACCAGGCGATCAAGATCGTCGTCGAGCGTGCCCGGCGCTTCGGTGCCGGTCTGGTCGCGGTGCGTCATGGCTTCCATTTCGGCACCGCGCGGCGTTTTGCGCTGCAAGCCGCCGCCGCGGACTGTATCGGCATCGTCATGTGCAACACGCGTCCGCTGATGCCCGCGCCGGGCGGCGCCGAACGTCTGGTGGGCAACAATCCGATCGCGATCGCCGTGCCGTCCGATGGACCGGCGCCCATTGTGCTGGACATGGCGACGAGCGAAGCCGCGATGGGCAAGATCCGCATGGCCGAGAAGGCGGGGGAGAAGATCCCCGGCACCTGGGCGGTCAAGGCCGATGGCAGCGCGACGACTGACCCCGCGGAAGCGATTGCCGGCATGTTGCTGCCGGCGAGCGGGCCGAAGGGTTTCGGGCTCGCTTTTCTGATCGATCTTCTGTGTGGGGTACTGTCGGGCGGCGCGACGGGCAGCGCGGTGCAGCCGCTTTATGGCAATGCGTCCGTTCCCTACGATTCGTCGCACCTTTTCATTGCGATCGACATCGCGCATTTCGGCGATCGCGCGGCAATGCGCGCGGCCGCGACGGCCGCGGCGGAACGCATTCGCGCAAGTGCGCGGGCGCCCGGCGTCGCACGGTTGTTCACTCCCGGAGAGCCGGAATGGGTCAGGCGTGAAAGCGCGGCGGGGCAGGTGATGCTCCCGCCGGCCGTCGCCGAAGCGCTGCTGCGCCTGGCGAAGGAATTGCGGGTGCCCGCTGACGCCCTGTTGCCATCTGAGAAATACGAAAGGACCTGAGAATGGCGAAGCGTGAAGTCAAGACAGATAAAATCCGGACGCCGAGTGGAGTGTTTTCGCAGGCGACCGTGATCGAGGCGCAGGGGCGGCTCGTCTTCATTTCGGGAATGACCGCGCGCAGGCCGGACGGCACGATCGCCGGGATCGGCGATATCACGGCGCAGACCAGGCAAGTGTGCGAGAACGTCAAGTCGGCGGTGGAAGCGGCCGGCGGCACGCTCGACGACGTCTGCCGCGTCGACGTCTACGTGCGCAACATGGAGCATTTCAAGGAAATCCACGCGGTGCGTCAGGAATATTTCAAGCCGCCGCTGCCGGCGTCGACGATGGTCGAGATCTGCAAGATGACGTCGCCCGACTACCTGATCGAGATCAACGCCATTGCGGTGATTCCCAAATAACGGTGACCGGCAATGACCGACAAGTCTGGACTGAAAGCGGCCAAAGAAAAAGGCATCACGCTCGGCGAAATCGGGCAGCGGATCGTCTTCGAGAACGAGCACGTGCGGATCTGGGAGATCAATCTCGATCCGGGCGAGACCATCGACTTTCACTTGCACTATCATCCTTACGTCGTCATTTCTCTGGGCGGCGGAAAAAACGAGATCGAGACGATCTTTGGCGACAAGCGCATGACGAACGAGCCGATCGGCTCGACCGTATTCATGAACGAGATGCGCCCGGTACATAAGCTGACCAACCGCGACACCGTGCGCTACCTGTCGCGGCTGATCGAGATCAAGAGCGTTCACTGGACGGCGGAGTAGGACCGGGCCGATGGCGCCGACGATCGGTGGTTGGGACGTTCATACGCACATCGTGCCGCCAGCGGTCGTCGCGGCGGGCGGGCGCGGCGCCTTCGGCATGCGCGCGTCGGCCGACACGTTGACGATCTGCGCGCACGGCGTTCCGTTGCATCCGCTCACCGAGGTGAACAAGCTCGTCGATCGCGTCAAAAGCGACCGACTCGATGGCGCGGTCGTTTCGGTGCCGCCGCCGCTGTTCCGGCCCGATTTGAGCGCAGCCGACTGCCGCGACTATGCGAAGCTTGTGAATGAAGGCCTTTTTGAAGCGTGCTGCGACCATGACGGCGTGCTGCGGCCGTTGGCCTATTTGCCGGTCGAGGCGCCCGAGGTGGCAGCGGACATTGCCGCGACCCTCGATAGGCGCTGGGCGGGCGTGGTCATGGGCACCGAGGCCAATGACGCATCCTACGCATCCGAAAGGCTCGATCCGCTGTGGCGTACCCTCTGTGAACGCAAGCTGCCTCTTTTTATCCATCCGGGCTCGACGCCCGACAAGCGTCTCGACCCTTTCTATCTCACTAACCTGCTCGGCAATCCGGTCGAAACAACGATCGCGGCGTCGCATCTGGTTTTCGCCGGCGTGATGGAGCGCTATCCGGGCCTCAACATTATTCTCGCCCACGGCGGCGGGTGCGTCGCCGCCTTGTGCGGGCGCTGGCAGCGCGGGGCGGCGACCAGGCGGCCGGGAATTCCGGACATGTCCCTCAAGCCGCTCGAGGCCGTGCGCAGGTTTTATGTCGACAGCCTCGTGCACTCGCCGATGTTCCTGGAGACCATCATCGAGACGATCGGCGAGAACAGGATCCTGCTCGGGAGTGACTGGCCGTTTCCGATGGGCGCGCCCAGTGCGGAGCATGATCTCGGGCAGCTGGATGAAAAGACTCGCCTTCGAATTCGCAAGCTCAACGCCGAAGAAGCCTTCGGTGTCCGGTTGAAAACGCAGCGTCAGGGTGTTTCATGACAAAACTTCCCGAAAACATGCCTAAACTTGAAGAACTCCTCATCAAGACAGACTCCGTGCCCTGGCGGGAGAAATCGCTCAAAGGCATTCATGAGAAGATGCTGTGGCGGAACGAGGAAACGGGCGCCTCGATTGCGTTGATCAAGTTCGACAAGGGCGCCGGCATTCCGCAGCCGCATTATCATTCGTCGAACCAGTTCATGTTCTGCCTGTCCGGCCGTTACGAGTACACCTCGACCGGCGTCGTGCTGACGGCAGGCTCGTTCTACTGCAATCCGAAAGGCAACGTGCACGGCCCGGCGGTCGCCCGCGAGGAAACGGTGGTGGTCGAGATGTACGACGGCCCGCACTATCCGGAAAAACCGTCTTGGTATACCGACGAGCAGGACGCGCGCTGACGTCGCATGAGTGACGCGCAACTCAAGCCGGTCGGACGCGGCGTCCATGCCTGGATCGCCGCGGGCGGCGATTCAAACGCAGGCGCGATCGAGACGCCGCACGGCCTGATCGTCATCGATGCGCAGCAGAATCGCGCGCTCGGCGAAAAATTCCGCGCCGCCCTGCGCGCGTCGTTCGATGCGCCGGTCCGAATCCTCATCAATACGCATTTCCATCTCGATCACGTTGCCGGCAACGTCGCTTTTGCCGACGTGCCGATCGTTGCCCATGAGAAGACGTTGCAGGCGCTCGAGCGTGAGTTGGGGCCATTGCGCGCCGAGGGCGCCACGGTCACCGATACGCTTGCAAAAATCAGGATGTTCTTCGGCGGCAATTTCGAAGAGCTGGTGCCGGAAAAGGAGCGAGGCTGGTTCACCGAACGCGTCGGCGGCGCGGCGCCGCTGACGATCATTCCCCCATCGGAGGCTTTCGCCGACCGGATGGAGTTCATGCTGCCGGCCGACGCCGTGCGGGTCGACTACTGGGGGCCGGCGCATTGCGACGGCGACATCGTCATCCACCTTGAAAAGGCCGGCGTCATCTTCATGGGCGATCTTTTCTTCTATGGGCGTTTCCCGTGGTTCGGCGATTGCGACCTCAACGGCTGGATCGCCGCGCTCGACCGCGTGCTGCGGATGGACGTGACCACAGTCGTGCCCGGCCACGGGCAGCCGGCGTCGCTGAAGGAACTGGCGGACTTCCGGAAGCTTCTTGCGGCGGTGCGCGGTGAGGCTGACAGGGCGATCAAGGCTGGCTGGTCGGAGGAGGCCGCCGCGCGCGATGTCGTGCTTGCCGACTATGCCACGATGCCGCGCTACAAGGAGTGGATGCCGTTCAACATCCGCGCGGCCTATCGTTATTTGCGCGGCGTCTAGTTCGCGATTGGCGGCCAGCCAATCGGATTGGCCTGCTGGACCAGCTTCGCCAGCGCCAGAATCTTCGGCTCTTCGAAGCGCGGCCCGATGATCTGCAGTCCAACTGGCAGCCTGTCGGCGGTAAGACCGGCGGGGACGCTCGCGGCCGGGAGACTCATCAAAGTGATCAAGAATCCGGGTGCGATCCAGTCGATGTAATCGTCGAAGCTCTTGCCGTTGATCTCTTTCGGAAAGTTCCACTCGACCGGATAGGGTTTCACCGGCGCGGTCGGTGTAAGGAGCAGGTCGTATCGCTCGAACAGCGCGCGCATCTTCTGGAACAGCGTAAAGCGCGTGCGCTCGGCGGTTGCGATATCGGTGGTCGTGACCGTCAACCCGGATTTGACGTTGCCTTTGAGATTTTCACCGAACGCATCGAGCTGCGCGAGGTTCGCGAGCTGCTGGCCGACCATCCAAACAC
>DASSYU010000147.1:0-2645 GCA_035703125.1 Pseudolabrys sp.
GGAGACCCAGCCCGAGCAGTCTTACTCGGAGCGGCAGCTTTACGAAGCAGCGCTCGACCGGCTCTCGCGCGAGATCGCTGCCGTGCAGCGCGTGACCGAGACCGAGGCGATCAAAGAGATCGAGGCGGCGCTCGCCAAGGGCCCGCGCCGCGGTCCCAAACCGGCGGAGGAGGGCACTCCGGAAGAGGGTGTCGAGGAAGAAGCGGCGTAAGTCGCTATATCCCTCCGAATGAAATCGAAAGCCCGGCAGTGATGCCGGGCTTTTTGATTTGGTGGCGTGCTAGAAAGGACACGACGTCAGTCTTGGCCGGCTGCCATGCAGAAAACCGCCGTCACTATGGACCCGTCGCGGACGTTCCGCCGCGTGCCGCTGTTGCCGCATCAGATGACAAGCAAGCTAACCGCACAACGCGATCTCTTCGTGCTCGCGCATGTCGGCATTCCGCGCGTCGACGCGAGCGCATGGACGCTGCGTATCGGCGGACTGGTGCGTAAGCCGGCTTCGTTTACGTTCGACGAGATCCAGCAAATGCCGAAAATTGAGGTCGAGTCCTTCCATCAATGCGCCGGATATCCGTCAAATCCGACAATCGCCACGCGCAGGGTTGGAAATGTCGTTTGGGGTGGCGTCGATCTCAAGACGCTGCTCGACTCTCTTGGAATTTTGCCTGAAGCACGCTTTCTGTGGTCATACGGGCTCGATCACGGAGAATACGACGGCATCCGTTCGGGCCCATATCTGAAGGATTGCCCGCTCGATCGTCTGCAAGGCGGTGGCGTTCTTCTCGCCTACGAGATCAATGGCGAGCCATTGGATGCTGAGCACGGCTTTCCGCTGCGTTTGCTGATACCCGGGTTCTACGGCACCAATTGCGTGAAATGGCTGTCGCGGCTGCATCTCGCGGATGTTCGCGCGGATGGACCCTGCACGACGCTTCTCTACAACGATCCTGACGGGACCGGTACGCGGCCGGTGTGGCAGGTTGCGCCGGAGTCGGTAATTGTCAGCCCTGCGCTTGGGTCTCGCGTTGGGCCACGCGACGTTGAAATTTGGGGTTGGGCGTGGGCAGACGGCGGTGTGGCGGCGGTCGAAGTATCTGTGGACGGTGGGCATAGTTGGCGCGCTGCGGAAACCGAGCCGCGAAGCGGCTGGCGCTGGCAGAAGTTCCGCATCTTCTGGGATGCCGGTGGTGAAGGGGAAACGGTGTTGATGTCGCGTGCCGTCGACCACCAAGGCAAAATGCAGCCCGCGTCCGATTGGCGCAATTCTGTTTATGCCGTAAAGGTTTCGAGAAGGAGGCCTGCTTGAATGCGCCGGTCATTTGCCCCCGCGGTACTGCGCGTTAAAATGCAGAAAATCCGACCTTTAATGGAGTAAGTGATGACCGCTATCCGCGGCTATGTCGCGCCGACAACTGAAGCCGATGCGCTCGGTGTGCATTCGCTCGACCAGTTTGTCCTCGCCGTTCCCGATGCGGCTGTCGCGCAGGATTTCTACGGAAACTTCGGTCTCGATGTCCGCCGCGACGGCAATGTGCTCGCCATCAAGACTTTCGGTCACGATCACCGCTGGGGCTCCGTCGTCGAAGGCGTCAAGACCAAGGCGCTGCATCACCTGTCGTTCGGCTGCTATGCGGAGGACCTCCCGCGGCTGAAGGCACGCATCGAGGACCAGGGCGTCAAGCTGATCGATCCGCCGCCCGGATTCGAGAGCAATGGCTTCTGGTTCCGCGACCACGAAGGCGTGCTGATCGAGGTCAAGGTTGGCCCCAAGGTGTCGCCTGACAGGAAATCGGAGAGCCAGTGGGTGTCTGTTCCCGCCGGTAAGCCTGGTGCCGGTGTCCGTGCGACCACGCCACCGGTTCGCCCGCGTCGCCTCTCGCACGTTCTGATCTTCACGCGGGACGTGTCGGAATCGATCAAGTTTTACGAGCGCACGCTTGGCTTACGGCTGTCAGACCGCGCCTCCGATCTCGTCGCCTTTATGCACGGTATCCACGGCAGCGACCATCATCTGCTCGCACTCGTGAAGTCGGTCGCGCCCGGCTTCCACCATTGCAGCTGGGACGTTGCCAGCCTGAACGACATCGGCCTCGGCGCTATGCGCATGCACGACAAGGGCTGGACCAAGGGCTGGGGTCTCGGCCGCCACGTGCTGGGCTCGAACTATTTTCACTACGTGCGTGATCCGTGGGGCAGCTTCTCGGAATATTCCTGCGACATCGACTATATCCCGAAGGACGAGCGCTGGCCGGCCGCTGACCACAAGCCGGAGGACTCGTTCTATCTCTGGGGTCCCGACGTTCCGCGCGAGTTCACGATCAACTACGAAGGCGGCGAGAGCTGATTTTGGCTGCTGCGGTCACTCGACCGCCAGCTTCACCTTTTCGCCCGCCTTCAGGCGGTCGTGCGCGCCCAGTCCATTGAGCACGCGGAAGCGCTCGAGCGAATGGTCTGACGTGCCCATGCGGCGCGCGAGCTTCTCGACAGTGTCGTCGGGCGCAACGGTCACGATCTTGAGCTGCAGCGGCTTCACCTGCTCGCTCTCCTTCAGCGTCATGCGGCGGAAGGTCATCACTGATTCACGGAACGCGCGGTCGGCCTGCTCGGTCCTGTTTTTCGCCGCGAAGATGAAACGGTAGACG
>DASSYU010000208.1:0-11752 GCA_035703125.1 Pseudolabrys sp.
GAAATCCTGCTCGGCTTCATCACCCGCGACTACCATCGTACGGCCCAGGTGCATTTTGATGCTGGGTATGTGCCAAGGCATCATTCTGTCGAGAGTTTTGCGCAAGCCATTCGCGCCATCGGTGAACCGATCCACAACCGCACGGCCGAAGACATTTCGATGGCCAAGCTCCTGATGCTGCTGTTCGAGGTGACTGGTCTGTTCGATATGCGGACTCGGCCGGAGTTGCTGCTGCTGCAAAAAACCATGGTGGTCGTCGAAGGGGTCGCCCGCTCTCTCGATCCAAAGCTCGATATGTGGGGCACGGCCGAGCCGGTGGTGCGCGAATGGATCGCGCGCAATCTCGGCCCTGTCGGGCGGCTGGAGGACGCAGTCGAGGGCGCCGGCGAAATCGGCCGGTTTTTCGGCGAGGTGCCCGGCTTGCTGACCCGTGCCGGGACCCTGGTCGATCAGTTCGACGACATCACGCGCGATGGCCTGGTGCTTTCGCCTGAGACCGTGTCGGCGATCGGTGCTGCGGAGGCACGCCGCAACCGCTGGACCGCGCTCGCGCTGTGGGTGATCGCGATCCTGCTGGCCTTCATTATCTGGCGGCTGATCTGAGGAACAGCTCAGCCAGCTTGTCGATGCTCTGATTCCACCCTGCCTCCATGCCGGCCAGCATTTGTGGGGCGATCGGAACGAGACCGATGGCGTGAGTCTGCAGTGTCAGCGTCGTTTTCCCCTTGCTCTCGCTGAGAATGACGGTGGTCTCGCCTTCGAGCAGATGCTTGCCGTCTTGGTCAATGGCGATATTCGTGAACACAAGCCGCTCCGGCGGTGTAACCTCGCGAAACTCGCCCTTCATTGGATATTCGTTGCCGTCCGGTCCGTGCATCACGATGCGCAGGCTGCCGCCGACGCGCACGTCGAGCTCACCGACGGTACTGGCGAAGCCACGCGGCCCGAACCACTGCGCCATCATCTTCGGGTCGGTCCAAGCTTTCCACACCAAGGCGCGCGGCGCATCGAAGATGCGGGTCAGGGTAACGCTTGCCTGTCCGTAAGTTGCAGTCTTTGCAGCGGCTGTCATTAGGTTACCCCGCGTAGGCACGTTCGATGGCAGCGATGTCGAGCTTCTTCATCTTCAGGAACGCATTCATAACGCGCTCGGACTTGGCCGGATCGGGATCCGTCATCATCTTCGATATCGCCGCCGGGACGATCTGCCAGGAGAGACCAAATTTGTCCTTGAGCCAGCCGCAGGGACCTCCTTCGCCTCCTTGGGCGAGCTTGCTCCAGTAATAGTCGACTTCGGCCTGGGTCTCGCACCGCACCTGGAAAGAGACCGCTTCGTTGAATTTGAAGTTCGGACCGCCGTTCAGCGCCGTGAATGTCTGTCCGTTGATCTCGAATTCCACGACCATGACCGATCCGGATGGCTTGCGGTGGACCTCCTGCCCGGCCTTGGGGTAACGGCTGATTTTGCCGACCTTCGCATTCTCGAAAATCGAGCAATAGAAATTTGCCGCTTCCTCGGCCTGCGTGTCGAACCACAGACACGGGGTGATATCGCCCGACAGCTTCATCTTGTTTCCTTTCGTACGCCTAATGACTACGCGCTGACCATCGTTTTGAATCCGCCAAAGATTATGCGCTTGCCGTCGAACGGGACCTTTTTGGATTTCATCATCGCGTCGATGCGCTTGTCCTTCATGACCTTCGCCATGACGCGATCACGGTCGGCGCGTGATCGGTAGACAATGTAAGAGAACACAACGATCTCGCTGCGCTTGAGCTTGACGCTACGCGGAAACGATGTGCGTTTCCCGTGCGGAACGTCGTCGGCAACACATTCGTGGAATTCCAGCGCGCCGTGCTGACGCCAGACCTTGCCGGCCTGCTTGGCCATGCTGCGGTATGTCGCCAGTTGTCTTTTCTTTACCGGAAGAACAAAACCATCGACGTAGGTCATTAATCCCCTCCTCTGTTCGTGCCCGCGCTAGGTGGCTTTCGCCAGGTACGCGTCGAGCTGCTCGAAAGTGCCGCTCCAGCCTTGCATCATGCTGTTGCGGTTTGAGTCGAAGGTCTTCACCTCCGCCTCCGTCGCGTTGTGGGGGGCCCATCGAACGGTGAACTTCGTCTTGCCGCCAGGCAAATCCTCGAAGGTGAATGTCGAAAGCATCTGCAAGGGCCAGCTCTCATGTCCTGGGTGGCGCGTCGTGCCGCCCTTCTCGTCCGAAAACGAGTTGATAAGCACCAACTTTTCCGGCGGGACGATTTCGCGATAGGCGAGCTTGCCCCACATGGGTTGCCCGTTGGGAGATTGCAGGCCGTAGTGATAGCTGCCGCCAGGCCGCAGATCCATTTTGGACGCAATTACTTTGAAACCTTTCGGACCCCACCACTCCTTCATACGCTCGGGATCGGTGAAGCACTTCCAGACCATATCACGCGGCGCATCGAACGTGCGCGATATCACGAAATCTTCGACCATTGTGTCGTTCCAGTCTAACGGCTTGCGGCAGGGTCTAGCTCACTTCGGCTCGACGATGACCATCCAGTTCACACCGAACTTGTCGGCCAGCATGCCGAAGCGTGGCGAAAAGAACGTCTTGGTCAGCGGCATCGTGATTTTTCCGCCGGCTGATAAAGCGTTGAACAGGCGATCGGCGTCAGCTTCATCCTTGGCATCGAGTGAAAGTGCGAAACCCTTGAAATCCGGACGGCCTTTATTTTCGCCATCGGACGCCATGACCTGCGTATTCCCGATCTTGAGACAAGCATGCATCACCTTGTTCTCGTTGTTCGGCGTGCACATCGACTTTTCGGGACTGTCCTTCCAGCGCATCAGCATGCCAACTTCGGCGTTAACAGCCTTCTTGTAGAAATCGATCGCCTCTTCGGCGCGGCCGTCAAAGAACAGGTAGGGCTGAACTTGCATAACTCGATCCTCCTCATTTGTGGCCGATTTTGCGGCCTTTTCCGAAACCGGGGGACAACGGTATCGAGGTCCCGCCGGACATTGACATAATACGTTGATATCAACATACTGACCTTGTGTCAAACTCCGGCTCAAAAAATAATGAGCTGCCGCTCGCCGCCACGCACCTGGTGCGCGACAATTGCCTGTGCCTGCATGTTCACCGGGCGGCGCGCGCGTTGGCGCGCCGCTTCGACGATGTGTTGCGGCCGCTCGATCTCACTAACGGTCAATTTTCTTTGCTGATGTCGCTCAATCGACCCGAACCGCCAACCCTCGGCAGCGTCGCGTCCCTTCTCGCCATGGACCGGACGACGCTTACAGCCAATCTCAAGCCTCTCGAACGGCGACGGCTCCTGAAGGTTTCGATTGATAAGGCAGACCGCCGTAGCCGGCGCCTTGCTTTGACGCCGGCCGGTCGCGCGCTGCTGGCCAAGGCTTATCCGATCTGGAAAGCCACGCATGGCCAGATTGAACGCCTGATCGACAGCGCAGGCGATCTGCGCGAAGCCTTGCGCGCGCTGTCGTGATTGTGCGGACATCTATGCGGTCTTCTCTGCTGCCATTGTCGCGACGTAGTCGACGAGCCGCGCCATAGTTTGCGATAGGCCTTTGTCGGCTCCGTAATTCTTGATTACGCGGGCACGTTCTTCCGCTGATGGGAATTGTCCGTGCCAAGTAAGCCACGTGCGGCCGCGTCCGAAATCCTCGAACGTCAGCGTCTGGATGAACTGCACGGGCTCAACATCCTCTCCACCACCATGGCGGTAGACGATACGTTCGGGCCGTATGATTTCCTCGTACGTGATGCGGTTCTGGTAAACGCGTCCGTCCGGACCATGCATCACGAAACGCCACACACCGCCTGGCCGGAACTCGAAGTTATGTGTCGTCGTCGTGAACCCGTTGGGACCCCACCATTGCGCCAGATGCTCAGGATCGGTGAAGGCCGAGAACACCAGCTCGCGCGGCGCATCGAGCAGCCGGTTGCCGATGATCGAGCACGGATCTGAATCGAAATCGATGCTATTTTTTGCGCTCATTCTTCTTCCCCTTCGCCTGCAGGGTTTTGAGGTAGTTCTCGAGACGATCGAGGCGCTCCTCCCACAGGCGGCGATAGCTTTCGAGCCAATCGTCAACGCCCTTCAGTGCGGCAGGTTCGAGCCGGCAGGGGCGCCATTGCGCCGCGCGGCCGCGCGCTATCAGGCCCGCGTGCTCCAATACCTTCAGGTGCTTGGATACGGCGGGGCCGCTCATCTTGAACGGTTTCGCAAGCTCGCTGACCGTGGTCTCGCCCAGCGCGAGGCGCGCGAGAATTGCGCGGCGCGTCGGGTCCGCGAGCGCGGAAAAGGTGGCACTCAGGCGATCGGTCGGCATTTGGTCCTGGCCTTATCTAACCAGATAGTTATCTAACTGATCGGTTAAATACAGAAGCAATGGTTTGTCGTCAAGGCGGTCAAAAAGTCAATTGATTGCAATGATGGCATTGCAAGCAATACTTAACTAAGCTATTTATATTTCGAGGTTTTTATGGCATCGCTGACCGTCCGCCAGCTCGACGAGAAGCTCAAAAAGCGGCTGCGCCTGCGCGCCGCGAAAAGCGGTCGTTCAGTCGAAGACGAGGTGCGGACGATTCTGCGCGAGGCGGCGGAGCAGACCGACGACGAAATTCGCACCCCCGTCGACTCTGCGGCAGCACCGACATCAAGACCGCGAACCGCTCGCCCGCCCCCGCCGGACGGCGCCAAAAAGGTGCTGCTCATCATCGGCGGGGGCATCGCAGCCTACAAGTCGCTCGACCTCATCCGCCGGCTCAAGGAGCGCCGGATCGCCGTGCGGTGCATCATGACCAAAGCCGCGGAGCATTTCGTGACGCCGCTCTCAGCGAGCGCGCTCGTCGGCGAACGGGTGTTCACCGATCTCTTCGATCCAGCCAGCGAATTCGACGTCGGACATATTCGCCTGGCGCGCGAAACCGATTTGATCGTTGTCGCGCCCGCAACCGCCGACCTCATGGCGAAGCTTGCCGGCGGTCACGCCGACGATCTGGCCACCGCCGTGCTGCTGGCAACATCGGCAAGAATACTTCTGGCGCCTGCAATGAACCCGCGCATGTGGGCAAACGTGGCGACACAACGCAATCTGGCGCAATTGAGCGCCGACGGCATCGCGCTCGTTGGTCCGAACGAAGGCGAGATGGCGGAAGCGCACGAGCAAGGGCTGGGCCGCATGGCTGAACCGCTGGAGATCGCGGCGGCCGTTGAAAAGTTACTGGCGGCACGCACCGTCGGCCCGCTGACGGGACGGCGCGTGCTCGTGACGTCGGGCCCGACGCACGAGCCGATTGATCCAGTACGCTATATCGCGAACCGCTCGTCGGGCAAGCAAGGGCATGCGATCGCCGCCGCAGCTGCCGCCGCGGGTGCCGACGTCACGTTGATAAGCGGACCTGTGCGAGTGCCTGATCCATACGGAGTCAAGATAGTCAAAGTTGAAAGCGCCCGTGAAATGCTCGATGCGGTCGAGCGTGCGCTGCCTGCCGACGTCGCGATCTTCGCTGCCGCGGTCGCAGACTGGCGTGTGGCTAATGCCGCCCAACAAAAACTCAAGAAGCAGCCCGGCAGATCAACGCCTGAGTTGCCGTTGGTTGAGAATCCGGACATCCTTGCAACTATCGCCAACAGAAAATCTCAGCGGCCCAAACTGGTGATCGGATTTGCTGCTGAAACTGAGAATATTGCAGCGAATGCCAAGGCGAAACTCGTCAAGAAGGGTTGCGACTGGATTCTCGCAAACGACGTCTCACCGCAGTCCGGTGTTATGGGTGGTGATCGCAACATGATCACGCTTGTCCAAGCTTCGGGAATGGAAACCTGGCCGCCGCAAAGCAAGGAAGAGGTAGCATCCCGGCTCGTCGCGCGTATTTCGCAGGCCCTCGGTGGAGAGTCATAGTGAGCGGTATTGATATTCGTATAATGCGTCTCGCTCATGGCAAGGACCTGCCATTGCCAACCTACCAGAGCGAGCATGCGGCGGGGCTCGACTTGCTTGCAGCGGTACCCTCCACTGGCCCCGTCACTATCGCGCCTGGCGCCCGGGCTCTCGTTCCGACAGGATTGGCGATCGCATTCCCCGAAGGTTATGAAGCACAGGTGCGGCCGCGTTCGGGCCTCGCTGCCCGAGATGGTCTCACCATCCTCAACTCGCCCGGCACGATCGATGCGGACTATCGGGGCGAGATCCAGGTGCTGTTGGTCAATCTCGGCAGCGAATCGGTTGTTGTTTCCCGCGGCATGCGGATTGCACAGTTGGTTATCGCGCCAGTTGTACGCGCTCATATTGTAGAAACTGCATCTCTCGACAAAACCACACGCGGAAGCGGAGGATTCGGCTCGACTGGAAGTTGAAGCACCAGAGCGTAAGCGCCGATCTGAACGCACCGATGGAGTGGACATATACCCCGCGGACTAAACCGGGGCTCACACAAAAAATGCCGGTGGTGCCGCGCAGGGGCTTATTGGCCATCGCTGCAGTGATTGATGTTGCACTTCATGCGAGTGGCCGCCCGGTATCGGCGAAGACAATCGCCGCACGCCACAAGCTGCCGCCACGCCATCTCGAACCGGTGTTGCAGGCACTCGTGCGCGACGGAATCCTCAGAGGCATTCGCGGGCCGCACGGCGGTTACGAGCTTGGGCGAAACGGCGATCAGATTTCAGCCGACGATATCCTGCAGGCGACGAGTGACGAGGAAGACAGCGACGAGCCGTTGCCTGGCTCAGCCCTGGTTAACGAGGTGGTTCGGCCGGCACTGGCCGAGACCGAGCAGACGTTCTCCGCCGCGCTGGACCGGATCGTCATCAGTGACTTGATCAAGCTCGCCGAAGCTCTGAAATAACGCCTAAGACACTGAATTCAGGCCCATTCACAAAGCATGTTCACGGTCTGGACTCTTTCGGCGCGATTCGCCTTGGGGGTAAAGTCGAATGATTCGCGGCGCGGCGTGGCGGACGCCGCCTGCATCTCTGGGGCAAGCCTGAATGCCGGAGTCAATCCGGGCGGCGAACGAGTGGCTGCGTTCTCGTCCGTGGCGGGGCGGATTCCTCGCCGCCTTCGTCCTCGCAAGTCTTTTGAACCTGTGCAGCGCGCCTGTCCGCGCCGAGACAAAGCTCGGCGCAACGCTGGTGGGCACGATGCATCGCGCGCTGGCGACTCTCCGGGAACAGGAGATCACGGCGTTGACGCTCGTCCTCGCCCTGCTCGGCTTTACATTGCTTGCAATCGTGGTCGTGTTTCGCATACGCCGAAGCGCAGACCGGGCCGAGATCAATGCCCGCGATGAAATCGCATCGTTGCGCGCTGATGTCGATCGGCTCAAAGCACTGCTGCTGTCGGAGCCACAGGTTCTTGTGACTTGGCCTGCTGCTTCCGAGCAGCCGGAGATCATCGGAGATACCGCAATGCTCGTGCCTGCGGCGACGCGCGAGCGCGTGCTCGCGTTCGGGACCTGGCTGGAGGCCTCGGCAGCGCAGCGCATGGAACACGCCGTTGATACGCTGCGTAGCAACGGCCGCGGATTTGCGATGACTGTGACCAGCCGCGCGGGTCGCCCCGTCGAAGCCGAAGGACGCGTCATCGCCGGCCGCGCCATCCTCCGTCTGCGAGACGTCAGCGGAATCGAGCAGGAGCTGCTGGATCTTGCCGCGCGTCACGACGAGCTGCTGGGCGATGTCGAAACTATGCGATCGCTTCTCGATACACTGTCGGCGCCGGTCTGGGCTCGCGATGCGGCCGGGCGGCTGATCTTCGTCAATTCTGCCTATGCCCGCGCGGTCGAAGCTGAAAATCCCACCGATGCCGTCGCCCGCGAACTCGAGCTCCTCGATCAAAGCGCACGAACGGAAGTTGCGCGCGCGCGCACCACCGGCGCAACATACGTTGGGCGCGTTTCGGCGGTCGCAGCGGGCGTGCGCCGCGTGTTCGACGTGGTCGATGCCTCGAGTGGGACGGGCAGCGCGGGCATGGCCATCGACCGCACCGAGGCGGAAACCCTGCGCGGCGAGCTTGTCCGTATGACCGAAGCGCATCGTCGTGTGCTCGATCAACTCGCGACCGGTGTCGCCGTGTTCAATATCGATCGCAAGCTGACATTCTACAACGCCGCCTTCCGCTCGTTGTTCGAGCTCGATGCAGGCTTCCTCGATCAGACCCCGACCGACGCGGCCGTGCTCGACATCCTCCGTGACAAGAGAAATTTGCCGGAGGAACAGAATTTCCGGCAATGGCGGCAGGAGCTGTACGAGGCCTATCGCGCAGTCGAGCCGAAAGAACACACCTGGCATTTGCCGGATGGACGAACCCTGCGCGTCATCACCACGCCGAATCCGGAAGGTGGTGTGACCTACCTCTATGACGACGTGACCGAGCGCCTCGACATGCATCGCCGCTACGATGCGCTCATCAAGGTACAGAGCGAGACACTCGATCACCTGGCTGAGGCGGTGGCAGTGTTTGGAAGCGATGGTCGGGTCCGGCTGCACAATCCGGCGTTCCAACGCATGTGGAAGCTTTCGCACGATGCGCTCGAGCAACATCCCCACATCGAGGCCATCACGGCCTGGTGCCAGGCGCTCCACGACGACAATATCATTTGGCGAAATCTCCGTGCCGCGGTGACCTCGATCGACAATCGTGAGCCGATCGCAGCCCGCATCGAGCGGCGTGACGGCGCGGTGATCGAGCTCGCCACTGTACCGCTCCCCGACGGTGCCACGCTGGTTGCGTTCCAGGACATGACTGACACGGTGAACGTCGAGCGTGCATTGCGCGAGCGCAACGAAGCGCTGGAAACCGCCGATTCCATTAAGGTCGACTTCGTGCATCATGTGTCTTACGAGCTGCGTTCGCCGCTTACGAACATCATTGGCTTCGCAAACCTGCTCGGTGATCCCGCCTTCGGGCACCTCAACCCGAAACAGTCGGAATATCTCGGCTACATCACCGCCTCGACCAATACATTGCTGGCGCTGATCAACAACATCCTGGATCTTGCGACGATCGATGCCGGCGCGATGACGCTCAATCTCATCGATGTCGATATCCGCACCAGCATGGAAGGCGCGGCAGAAGGCGTGCAGGACCGATTGGCCAGGAACCGGATCACGCTCGATATTCGCGCGCCCACGGATATAGGCAGCTTCGTCGCCGACGAGCGCCGACTGCGGCAAATCCTGTTCAACCTGCTTTCAAATGCGGTCGGCTTCTCGCCGTCGGCCGATACCGTCACCCTGGTCGCAGAACGGCGCGCGGACTCGGTCGTGTTCACCGTGACGGATCATGGCCCTGGTATTGCGCCTGAAGCCAAGGACCGGGTGTTCGACTGGTTCGAAACGGACTCCCGAGGCTCTCAGCATCGCGGGCCAGGACTTGGGCTTTCTCTGGTTCGCTCGTTCGTCGAACTGCATGGCGGTACAGTCTCGATCGAATCTGCGGCCGGCCAAGGGACGACCGTCACTTGCGTCTTTCCGGCACAGCACACTGCAAAGCGAACCGCGGCATGACCGCAATAGCACCCGCGCGCTGGTGCGCGTGAAAACGCTCCACTAACATTTGCCGATCGATGAACCGGATACCGGCTCGCGGGAGGATCATATGAAAATCAATTGTGCCAGGATCGTGCGCATCGCGGCGTGTGCCTGTGCGGCGCTCGTGCTCACCGGCGCTGTTCTCAAATCGAGCGTCGCACGCGCCGCCTGGCCCGACCGTACCATCACGATCATCGTTCCGTTTCCGCCGGGTGGCCCAAACGATCTGCTCGGCAGGCTGCTGGCGGCCGAGCTGGCGCCAAAGCTCGGGCAGAACGTCATCGTCGAAAATCGGGCCGGCGCAGTCGGCAACATCGGTCTCGCGGCCGGTGCAAGGGCAGCGCCCGATGGCTACACACTGGTGGTCGTGACCGGCGTAGTGTTGATCAACCCAAGCGTCACGAAAGTCGCCTACGATCCGCTCAAGGATTTTGCCCCGATCGCATATCTGGGCGCGGCTCCCAACGCCATCATAACGCGGCCAGCTTCCGGCATCACGAGCATCGCGGACCTCATTGCAAAAGCAAAAGCAGATCCAGGCAAGATCACTTACGCAACGGCCGGACTCGGCAGCGTTTCGCAGCTCGCTGTAGAGTTGTTGAAGCTGCGCGCCGGCATCGACATGACGCACGTGCCCTATAGCGGGGCGGCACCTTCGCTTCAGGCCGCCCTGCAGGGGACAACCGATATCGCCTCGGTCAGCATAGCAGGGCTGATCGGCCACATCCGTTCCGGCACCCTCAAGGCGCTTGCGCAGACCGGTGCCGAGCGGTGGGTCGACCTGCCCGATGTTCCGACGCTGCAGGAGGCCGGAGTCCCCAATGCGGTGGTCGAGACTTCACAAATGTTTCTCGCGCCGGCGGGCACGCCGCCCGATATCATCAAGCGACTGAGCGAAGAGACCCGCGTGATCCTGCAGAAGCCGGACGTGAAGGAGAAAATGCTTAAGGCTGGCTTCCTCGTGAAATACGAAGGATCAGGTGAGCTGCATGCGCGTATGGTCCGTGAAATACCGGTCTGGAAGGAAATCGTTGAGCGCGCCGGCCTTGCGAAACAGTAAGCGGCTCATTGCATTGAACGCGATTCTGGCGTGAGAAAGCGACATCCGCTATCGGATGATCCGATGCTTCCCACCGCACCCGGCAACTACAGCTTCAACGCGGCCTTGGCCGACGAAGGAGGCACTTACCGGCTGATGGCGGATATCGCCGCAGTGATCGAGCCCGGCGACGTAATTACGCTGTCCGGCGATCTCGGCGCCGGCAAGACGACTTTTGCCAGAGCTCTCATCCGTTTCTTTGCCGGCGATGAGAGCATCGAGGTGCCAAGCCCGACCTTTACCCTCGCGCAGACCTATGTGCTGCCGCGTTTCAGGCTCGTCCACGCCGATCTCTACCGGTTGTCGGGCCCGGCCGAACTTGCCGAGATCGGCCTCGAGGATGCGGAAGAAGGCGCACTGCTGGTGATTGAGTGGCCTGACCGCGCCGGTGCGCTCTTGCCGGCCGATCGGCTTGACGTCGCATTTACCCTGGCGCCGCAGCAAGGCGCCAATGCGCGCAATGCCTGCATCACAGGCTTCGGCCGCTTCGCTCCCCGTGTCGAACGAATCATTGCAATGCGCCGATTCCTCGATCGAACCGGCTACGGCCGCGCGACGCGCCGGCGCATCCAGGGCGATGCCTCCACGCGCAGCTATGAGCGGCTGACCCGCGATGGCGCCACATACATTTTCATGAACTCTCCCAAGCGGCCGGATGGCCCGGCCGTACGCGATGGCAAGCCTTACAGCACGATCGCACATCTTGCGGAAAACGTCACGCCTTTCATCGCGATGGCCCATGCCCTGCGCGGCCGCGGCTTTTCCGCGCCAGCCATCTTCGCTGCCGACCGCGAAGCCGGACTGCTGGTGATCGAAGACCTCGGCGAGGAACTTTTTGTCGAAGGCGATCCGCCGGTGCCGATCGAAGCTCGCTACGAGGCGGCGACTGATCTGTTGGCCGAGTTGCACGGCGATACACCGCCGGGCATCGTGCCGGTAGAGCCGGGTGTCGACTACCAATTGCCGCACTACGACATGGGGGCATTTCTGATCGAAGCCGAGCTGCTGCTTGATTGGTACCTGCCCAAGTTCGGTGTGAAGATCAACGACATCAAACGCAATGCTTTTCGATCACACTGGCAGGAATTGCTCCTGCCCTTGACCACC
>DASSYU010000381.1:0-2661 GCA_035703125.1 Pseudolabrys sp.
GCGATCCCCGATACGGTGCCGGCCAGTGCCGGCATTCTGGTTGAGCCCGACGATGTGCCCGCGTTCGCCGTGGCACTGCGCCGGCTCATAGCCGATGCCGACGAGCGAAAACGCCTCGCCGCCGCCGCACGGGCGGCCGCAGCCAGACTCCCGACCTGGCAGGATTCCGCGAAAATCGTGGCGCGCACGTTGGAGACGCTCACATGAGCGGCTTCTCCGCCGACTGGCTCACCTTGCGCGAGCCTTATGATCTGCGCGCGCGCAGCCGCGAGGTGATTGCCGCGGTGGCAGCTTCGGTTGCCGCGCTGCCGTCGGTCCATGTCGTTGATCTCGCCTGCGGCACCGGCGCAACGGTGCGCGCACTGACGGCGCACCTGCCGTCGCGGCAGGTCTGGCGGCTTGCCGACAATGATCTTGGTCTCCTTGGCCGCGCGAATGCGATCACGCTCGCCGACAATGTCAAAGTCACGGCGATTCCGCTCGATCTCAATCTCGACCTCGAGGCCGCACTCGATGGCGCGATTGACCTCGTCACCACCTCGGCGTTTCTCGATCTCGTTTCGAAAGGCTGGCTCGACCGGCTGACGACCGAAATCGCCGCACGCTCGATCCCGTTCTACGCCGCATTGACCTATGACGGCCGTATCGACATCACTCCGAATGATCCTGCGGATGCGTCGATTGTCGCGGCGATCAACAAGCACCAGGGCACCGACAAGGGTTTTGGCCCGGCGCTCGGGCCGGAGGCTGCCGGCTATGCCATCGCCGGCTTCGAGCGCCTGGGTTACGCCGTCACCCATCGCCAATCGGATTGGACAATGGGCCCGAGCGATCGCAACATTCAGCTGGAAATATTTGCCGGCTGGGCGGGGGCGGCACGCGAGATCGGCGCACTACCGCTCGCCGAAGCGGCATCGTGGCTGACGCGCCGACGCGCCAACGTCGCCGCGGGAACGTCGTCCCTTCGCGTCGGTCATGTTGATCTTTTTGCGGTGCCGACCGGCAGGCGCTGAGCCGCAAGATCGCAATCGAAAAGTATTTCGTCGTCAATTCGATGCGTGTGCACCGGCACCCGCATGGCCTGGTCGGCGCGTTCAACCGGCGGCAGCGCGATACCGGGCCGGCCCGCGCCCAGAATGATCGGCGCCACGATCACGTGCAGTCGGTCAAGGCAGCCTGCTGCAAGGAAGCGCGAGACGGTGTCGGCACCACCCTCGATCAATATCCGGCGCAGTCCACAAGCACCGAGTGCTGTCAGGATAGCCGCAGGAGAAAGTTGTCCATCGGTCGTGGGTAGCCGAAGAAGCTCAACGCCCGGGACCGGAGCGACCGATTTTCCTTCTGCGGTTACCAGGATGCGACGGACACCATCCTCACCGAAGACCCTTGCCTTGTTGCCGAGCCGGCCACTCGGGTCGATCACGACCCGGGCCGGCTGCTGCCCGGCGACCCGGCGCACGGTCAGCTGAGGATCGTCGGCTATCGCAGTACCGACGCCGATAACGACCGCATCGACCAAAGCTCTCAATCGGTGGAGGTGGGTCAGTCCGGCCGGCCCATTGATGTATTTTGAATGCCCTGATTCCGTCGCAATACGGCCATCGAGCGACTGACCGATCTGGCCGACCACCATCAATTCATCGACGAGGCCCCGCCGAAGCGGACCGAAAATTTCGCTCCAGGGGTGCGGAAGGGGCTGGTCACCGGACCGGAAAATATTGCTAAACTCCAACCACGGGTCGGATGACCTACCGCCGATCCCGCTATTTGGGTTATGGGGAAAATTTCTTAATGACATGGCAGCTAAAAGCACGCCCCGTGCGTTAACAGCGGATACGGGCGCCAGCAGGCTGGCACAAATTCGGCCTATTTGCGACCGGAATGGTTACACGGCTCTCGGTGTTCTTACTTTGGCGGGCGTCTAAAAAAACGGAAAGTCTCGGAATGAATTCAGTACGCAGTGGCGTAAGCCGGGTATTATTCGGCAGCAAAGGTCACGTTGGCGTCAGTCGCGGCCTCGCTGAATTCCACGGTCGACGTCCCGTCCTCATCACGGCAAAAAACGAAACGCTTCTTGCGCTGCCCGTTGAAGGACTCGATACCGCCCGTTTGATTGCGTTTATGGCGCTTTGCGCACCACGCACTCCGCATCTCATTGTTACAGCGCGGCGCGCGCTCGCGCTTGGACTGGATGCGCGGACACCGATGGCTCTGCGGCTGTCACCCGAGGACGATGCGACCTCAATCGAGGCGCTCGTCAGTGATGCGACTTGCAATCGTATTCCCGAAGCAAAACCTGCCGGTCCGACCGCTGCAGCGGCGATTCAACTCGTGAAGCTGTCGCAAGGTTTGCCTGCGGTGCTGGCGGTAGAGATTTCCGCCGATGCCCTGCCTCCTGAGGCGGATGTCATCACAGTCGATGCGGAAGCGGTCGAACGATTTGCCGACGAGGCGATCCGGTCGCTGACGCTGGCGAGCGAGGCTTCGGTGCCCCTCGATTCCGGCACGCAGGCACGCTTTGTCGTGTTTCGCGACGCGATTGGCGGAAATTCCACCGCGATCATCGTAGGCAAGCCCGATTTTTTGAACGCCGTGCCTGTGCGACTGCACTCGGCATGCCTCACCGGCGACGTCTTCGGTTCGCGGCGCTGCGACTGCGGT
>DASSYU010000389.1:0-9032 GCA_035703125.1 Pseudolabrys sp.
TTCGCAAGCAGACCGGCATGACGCCGCAAGCGTTTCGCGACGGTCGCGGCGGATAGATTATTTCGTCGCGTGCAGTGGAACCGTTCCGGATAAGCGCGGCCCGGCCAGCCGTGTGGTTAACGCGTAAGCGTTAAAGGGCTCCCCGGTAAGGTAAAGTTTCGGTTTCTTTTGAATTTGGCATTTGAAACGATTAGCCGTGGGGCCTTGGTCAGGGAGGAATCCGTGCAGAAAATTTCCACGGCCGCCGCGTCGATTATCGTTCTCATTGCTCTCTATTTCACGTTGTCCTGGGGATACGAGGCGCTCCGGGTTCTGACATCGCCGAGTTACGGCCTTGAGGATGTGTGGCGTTCGCAATTTCTGTTCGGCATAGGCCGGCTGTTTGATCTCGGCCCGGTCGGGCTGGTCAAGCTCTCAGCTTTTTTTGCAACGCTAAAGCTCGCTGTTGCCTGCATCTGCGCGCTGCACATCGCTGATCGCGCGCGCTGCTTCATGCGTGGACAGCCCAATTCCGAAATTCTGGAAGCCGGGCTCATCCTAATCGTGCTGATCAGCATCGCGTCGGTCGGTCCGGCGTCGTGGGCGCACAGCACCGATTTGATGCGCGAGCATGCCTATCAGTTGCTCTTTGCCGCCATTGCGACCGGGTTGTGCATATTCGAACGTAGCTATGCGCACCGCGCTGAAACGTCGGCAGCCAGGCCGCAGCCCGCGGTCGATGCGGCTGCGACAAAAGCGGCCCCTCGATTTCACGTTTGAGCTGCCGGTTTAAGCGATGCTCGCCCGGTCTATCGCCAGCGCCCTGCTGTGGGGCATGGGTCTCAGTCTGGTGTGGCTCGTCGGGCACGAATACTTGGCCTTCGTCGACGAAAAGCTGACGGTAATATCGCGCGCGCTCGGCACGCTTTAAGATCGTGGTTATTTTGGTCGCGCCTCGTGTAGGCCGCGATCCGCTGGCTGCAGCTTTCCGGAACGCCTGTCTTTGACCGCCTGGATCAGGGTCAGTGCGGCATTGCGCACGTCATCCTGAAAGTCGGTGTCCCGGTCCAGATCGTCGTGGCTGGTCGCGTAGGGCGTGAGGTAGCCGACATAGCGGTCAATGAGCGCGAGGTGACCTGATGGAATCATGCCGATGTCGCTCATCCAGTCGGTGAGAATACGCCGAAGGTTTTCTGTCCCGGCCGCGTCGCCGTGCACGACCACCGAAAAGACCCGTCCGGCGAGGTGACGCGGATAAGGCCAGCCGGCCAGCTCTAGCCTTTTGGCTTTCATCGGATCCTTGCCCCCCGTCGAGCTAAGGTCCGGGTTGCCGCCATCCGCGCAGACCAGGCGATCGATCATCAGTTTGAGCGAGGAGGGCGCCTGGTACCAGTTGACCGGACACACGATCATGACGCCGTGCGCGGCGACC
Source organism: Pseudolabrys sp. (assembly GCA_035703125.1). Lineage (GTDB taxonomy): Bacteria > Pseudomonadota > Alphaproteobacteria > Rhizobiales > Xanthobacteraceae > Pseudolabrys. Next base: position 1,412 of record DASSYU010000389.1, read on the forward strand.
CATTTCGGATAGATCTCCGCCATCCAGTCACCGGCTTGGCCGAGGGCATGGTTCGGATAACAGCTGCATGGCCAATGGCAAAGCGGTTGCGCCGTCGAGACACATGCCTTGCACGGATAGATCACTTTTCCATATTCAGCCGTGAGGCGTGACAAGTCGAGGATGTCGACTTCGAAGCCGGGGGCTTTATCGACGACCTGTTTTGCGAGCGTCACCATCCGCCAGGTTTTCGACATTTCGCCTGGACAGGTCTGATCGTTGCGCGATGAGCTGTTGACGATCAGTATCCGCGAGGGCGACTTGGGATTTTTGTGGGCTGACTCCGCGGCCTGGATGTTGGCACGCGTCTGCAGCCATTCGACCGGCGCGTCGAAATCAGGGTCGACGAAGCCTTTGCCGGCTTTCCGCGTGCGCGGTGACTTGTGATAGTCGTCATAAGTCACCCACGCCGTTTCAACGATCTTGTCGAGTTCGCGCTTTAGCGGTTCAAACTCCGGATCGTAGAATCGCGCCAGGAATCGTTTCTTGAATTCCTGCTTGTCGAGCTGGACGCTCGGCATGCCCTTGCGCACTTTGATCTTGGCCATGACCGTTCCTCATTGTGTGGGCCATGGTCAGCATTGAAGCGCTTTCAACGCGAAATGACGAGGGCGTGACCGCGGGGCGATCATCATTTCGTTTTTGCCACCTCTGCGATGACGTCGGCTGCTTCCTTGAAAGCATGGTTGGCGGCCGGTACGCCGCAGTAAATCGCCTGCTGCAGGATGATTTCCTTGATGTCGTCCGGTGTGAAATTGGCCTCGGTCAACGCCGCCCGCACATGCATGCGGAATTCCTCCCACTTGTCGAGGGCAAGCATCGTGCCGATCACCAGGATACGACGGGTGCGCTCGTCATAATGCGGGCGTGTCCAAATCTCGCCCCAGGCGGTGCGCGTGATGAAATCCTGGAATTCTTCGTTGAACGCCGTCTTCCTGGCGTTCGCCCGATCGACCCAGGCATTGCCAAGCACCTTGCGGCGCTTGGCCATTCCCCGTTCGTAGCGTTCCTTGTCTTCCATGGGCGGTCTCCGTCAGCCGCGGAGGAAGTTAAGTACGGTCTCGGTGTATTGCTTCGGCAGCTCGATATTCGCGATGTGTGCTGCATCGAGGCTGGCGAGCTTGGCGCCCTTGATCTGTTTCTGGATAGCTTCGCCGGCGGACGGCGGCGTTGCAGGATCCTGTTTGCCGATGATGACCAGAGTCGGCGCCGTCACGCGCGGATTGGATGCGGTGAAGTCCATGTCGCGGATGGCCTCGCAGCTCGCAATGTAGCCCGCAGGGTTCGTGGCAACGAACATTTCAGTCATGCGCGTGATCGCCTGAGGTGCGCGAGCACGGAAATCCTCGGTGAACCATCGCTCCATGTTCGGTCCGACCAATTCTCCGAGGCCCTTCTCGCGCACGAATGTGATGCGATCGCCCCACGGGGTCTTGTCGGCGTAGTTGAAGTTGGTATTTGAGAGAACAAGCTTGTCGATGCGGTTTGCGGCATTGGCGCCCAGCCATTGGCCAACCATGCCGCCCATCGAAAGCCCGCACCAGTTGATCGTCCTGATGTTCAGTGCATCGATGATGGAAAGCACGTCGCGGCCGAAGCGCTCCATCGAATAGGGGCCTTTCGGTACGCCCGATTTGCCGTGGCCGCGTCGGTCATAGCGCACGAGCCGGAAGTGCTTGGCAAACTCCGGCGCCTGGTCGTCCCACATGTGCAGGTTGGTGCCGAGCGAGTTCGACAGCATCAGCACAGGGGCGCCTTCGCGGCCCTCAACCTCTACATGAAGCGGGCAGCCGTCATCAGCGTTGATTGTCGGCATTAAGATCCTCCCCTAAAGGCGCATTTTGATTTGTAGTCTTGCCGTCGCCAAAACCCATAATGCGGCTGACATGGTCTGCAAAGCCTCTTTTCATGACCGCGTCGAAGGCTTAAGTCCGATGGCCGGATACTATGTAGATCGACCGTAAAAGGAGATGCCGGATGGCGATGACAATGACGGGTGAAGTCCAGCTTCCGGCGAGCCGAGACGTTGTCTGGGCTAAGCTCAACGATCCCGACGTTCTCAAGGCCTGCATCCCGGGTTGCGAGGAGCTCAACAAGACTTCGGACACCGAATTTCAGGCGGTCGCGACCACCAAACTTGGCCCGGTGAAGGCGAGGTTTAAGGGCAAGGTACAACTCACCGACCTTGATCCACCCAACGGCTACAAGATTTCCGGCGAAGGCGATGGAGGCGTCGCCGGCTTCGCAAAGGGTGGCGCGACCGTGGCGCTCACCGAAAAAGACGGCGGCACGCTTTTAACGTACAGTGTCGAGGCGCAGATCGGAGGCAAGCTGGCCCAGCTCGGCCAGCGCTTGGTCAATGGCGCCGCCAAAAAAATAGCCGACGACTTTTTTCAGAAATTTGCTGCGTCCGTCGCGAATCCCTGACCGGGGCGACGGATCACCGCAGTTTGAAACGGTTTTCCTGCCTTGAATCCCTTGACCCCGCCCACGATCGGGGTTCAGACTTGTTCCTGTTCCAGGCTGCGAACGGGCCGAAATCGGCACAATTTCGCGACCGAACCACCGCCGTCCGGGTGAATGGGGGCGAAAAGAGGGCCTTTGGCCCCAAATTGGGAGGAAGGTCATGCCTGCCGTGTCAATGACGGTGAATGGCAAAGCCGTCACCGGTGATGTCGAAGCGCGCACGCTCTTGGTGCAATTTCTGCGCGAGAATTTGCGGCTGACCGGCACCCATGTCGGCTGCGACACATCGCAATGCGGTGCCTGTGTGGTCCACATCGACGGTATCGCCGCCAAGGCATGCACCATACTCGCCTTGCAATGTGAGGGCGCCAAAATTCTCACCATAGAAGGACTGGCAGAACCGAACGGTCCGCTGCATCCGATGCAGGAGGCGTTCCGGGAGCATCACGGTCTGCAATGCGGGTTCTGCACGCCCGGAATGATCATGGCCGCACTCGATATTGTGCGTCGCCGCGGCAACGATCTCGATGAACACACCATTCGCGAGCAGCTCGACGGGAATATCTGCCGCTGCACCGGGTACCACAACATCGTCAAGGCGATTGCCGCCGGAGCAAAAGCGATGGCCAAGGGCGGTGCCCGGCAGGCCGCGGAATAGCGTCAAAAACATTCCAACGGGAGGAGACCGCCATGAGCGCGACTGGTATCGGCGCGGCGGTGCGCCGGAAGGAAGACCTCCGCTTCATCACCGGCAGGGGTCAATTCACCGACGATGTGATCCGGCCGCGTGAGACGCGCGCCGTTTTCGTACGGTCCCCGCATGCGCACGCAAAGATAAAAAACATCGATACAAGCGCAGCCAAAACGATGGCGGGCGTAATCGCTGTGCTCACGGGCGCCGAGCTGGCGACCGACAAGATCGGCAACCTGATTTGCGGCTGGATGATTCACTCCAAGGACGGCACACCGATGAAGATGGCGCCACATCCGGCGCTGGCCGTCGGGAAGGTCAACCACCAGGGAGACGCCGTCGCCGTCGTCATAGCCGAAACGCAGGAGCAGGGACGCGACGCCGCCGAAAAAGTGAAAGTCGACTACGAGCCGCTTCCGGCGGTCACCGATCCTGCGAAAGCAAAGTCAGGCCCGCAAATTCACGACCTTGCACCGAAGAACACGATTTATGAATGGTCGCTCGGCGACGCGAAAGCGGTCGATGCGGCCTTCAGCTCCGCCAAGCACGTCACCAAGCTTGATATCGTGAATAACAGATTGGTGCCGAATGCGATCGAGCCACGTGCCGCGCTCGCCGAGTACGACGCCGGCACGGATCACCTGACGCTCTGGAATACGACGCAGAATCCGCATGTATCGCGGTTGGTGATTGCCGCTTTCGTCGGCATGGCGCCCGAGCACAAGTTGCGCGTCATTGCCCCCGATGTCGGCGGCGGCTTTGGCTCCAAGATTTTCATTTACCCGGAAGAGGTCGTTTGTTTATGGGCCGCACGCAGGGTCGGCCGGCCGGTGAAGTGGACGGCGGACCGGTCAGAGTCGTTTGTCACCGACGCGCATGGCCGCGATCACGTCACCCGTGCCGAGCTCGCGCTCGATGCCAACGGGAAAATTCTGGCGATGCGCGTGAAGACGATCGCCAATCTCGGCGCCTATATGTCCACGTTCTCTTCGTCGGTGCCGACCTATCTTTATGCAACGCTGTTGTCGGGCCAGTACGACATTCCGCAAATCTACTGCGAGGTTGACGCCGTCTACACGAATACGGTCCCGGTCGACGCCTACCGTGGAGCTGGCCGCCCTGAGGCCACTTATGTCGTTGAGCGATTGGTCGAGGTGGCGGCGCGGCAGCTCGGTGTTGATCCTGCCGACCTGCGCCGGCGCAACTTCATCAAGTCGTTTCCGCACCAGACGCCGGTTATCATGGCGTACGACGCCGGGGACTATAATGCGTCGCTGAAAAAGGCTTTGGATCTCGCGGACGTTAAGGGCTTCAGCAAGCGCAAGCGCGAAGCGGCCCGTCACGGCAAACTGCGCGGACTTGGCTATTCGACCTATATCGAGGCGTGCGGGATCGCGCCTTCGCAGGCGGTCGGCTCGCTGGGCTGCGGTGTCGGCCTTTGGGAAAGCGCCGAAGTGCGCGTCAATCCGACGGGCAGTGTGGAAGTCCTTACAGGCACGCACGCCCACGGGCAGGGGCATGAGACAACTTTTGCGCAACTTGTTTCGGAGCGGCTTGGCATTCCGTTCGATAATGTCTCTATCGTGCACGGCGATACCGACAAAGTGCAGTTCGGGATGGGCACTTATGGCTCGCGCTCCGGTGCGGTCGGCATGTCGGCGGTCGTGAAGGCGCTCGACAAGATCGAGGCGAAAGCAAAAAAGGTCGCCGCTCACATGTTGGAAGCGGCCGAAGGCGATATCGTCTTCAAGGATGGAAAATTCACCGTCGCAGGCACCGACAAGTCGGCGGCATGGGGCGACGTCTCACTCAATGCCTACATCGCGCACAAGTTTGCAGGGCAGGAACTCGAGCCCGGGCTGAAGGAAACCAGCTTCTACGACCCGACCAATTTCACCTTCCCGGCCGGCTGCCATATTTGCGAGGTTGAGGTTGATGGTGAGACCGGCAAGACTGAAATCGTGAATTGGACCGCCGTCGACGATTTCGGCACAGTCGTCAATCCGATGATTGTCGAAGGGCAGGTTCATGGCGGCATCGCACAAGGCATCGGGCAGGCTCTGCTGGAGGGCGCGGTGTACGACAAAGACGGTCAGCTCGTGACCGGGTCGCTGATGGATTATTGCATGCCGCATGCCCACGACCTGCCCTCGTTCAAGGTCGGCCTTACTGAAACGAAGGCGCCGTCGAATCCGCTCGGCATCAAAGGGTGCGGAGAGGCCGGGGCGATCGCGGCACCCGCAGCCGTGATCAATGCCATCACTGACGCAATTGGCAATGAAAATCTCATCATGCCTGCAACCGCGCAAACGGTTTGGGCAGCGCTCAAAAATGGACAACCGCGCCAAGCCGCGTAGTTACGGGAGATTTGAGATGTACAATTTTACTTTCCATCGTCCGACCACAGTCCGTCAGGCGGCCGGCCTCCTCGCCCGCAACCCGGAAGCAAAGCTCTTGGCGGGTGGGCACTCGCTCCTGCCGGTGATGAAGCAGCGGCTTGCGCAGCCTTCGGCGCTCATCGATTTGTCTTTGGTCGAGGGATTGAGCGGTGTCGAGCAGAAGGGCAGGTCCATCGTGATCGGGGCGATGACGCGTCACGTCGACGCGGCCAATTCGCCGGTGCTTCAGCAACTGTTGCCCGGCCTTGCATCGGTGCCTGCGTCGGTCGGCGATCCGCAGGTCCGCAATCGTGGCACGATCGGCGGCTCGATCGCCAACAATGACCCGAACGCCGACTATCCGGCGGCGTGCCTCGGCCTTGGGGCCACGATCATCACCAACAAGCGACGCATCGCGGCCGATGATTTTTTCACCGGCATGTTTTCAACCGCGCTCGAGGACGGTGAGATCATCACGAAGGTGAGCTTTCCGATCGCCAAGAAGGCGGCCTACGAAAAGTTCAAGCATCCGGCATCGGGTTTCGCGCTCGTTGGCGTGTTCGTGTCGAAGCGCGGCGCCGATATCCGCGTAGCAGTGACCGGTGCGGGCGCCAACGGCGTGTTCCGTGTGAAGTCCTTCGAAGAAGCGCTCAAGAAACGCTTCGCCGCCAAATCAATCGAAGGCATGACGATACCCGCCAACGGCATGAACAGCGATATTCACGCCAGCCCCGAATACCGCGCACATCTCGTCGGTGTTATGGCACGGCGTGCCCTCGCGAAAGCGACGGCCTGAGCGGCACACACTGTCGGTTGCCGACATAACGAGTCCACAATTGATCCTGAGCATTGATCTCAGGAACCGACGCATGATGCACGCGTTGGAGCAACCGCTGGGCAAACGTGCGGGTCAACATGTTCGAGAATTTTCCGATCTTCGTGGTAATGCTGACTGCGGCAGCAATGGCGCTCGTGCGTCTGAGCGTTTAGCGCGGCGTCTATTTGTCCGGCCGATCAAGCTCCGCGAGCAGATCGTGGAGATCGAGCGGGTTCGTGTACATCTGCAGCGAGCCGTCGGGCTTTTTCGGCCATTTGTCTTTCGGGCGATCCCAGTAGAGTTCGACTCCATTGTCGTCGGGATCGCGCAGATAGAGCGCCTCGCTCACACCATGGTCGCTGGCGCCCTCAAGCGGGATCTTTGCCGCGATGAGGCGACGCAAAGCGTCGGCGAGCAGCTTGCGGGTCGGGTAAAGAATGGCCGTATGGTAAAGGCCCGTGGTGCCGGGCGCAGGCGGTGACCCGCCGCGACTCTCCCAGGTATTGAGGCCGAGATGATGATGGTAGCCGCCGGCCGATATGAAGGCGGCGCCCGGCCGGCCTGTGGTGAGCGTAAAACCCAGCACCCCACAGTAGAAATCGAGCGCCCTCTGCAGATCGGCGACCTTCAGATGGACATGCCCGATCCGCACCCCGGGGTCGATCGTGGGGAATTGCAGGGCCTCTTTCTCGAGGGCTATTGGCTTGCTCATAGGTAATTCGTGGCTGTCGGGGCCTTGGCTCCCCACATGTAAGATAGACATCAACAGCAACAAGACATGGGAAGACTGGTGCGGACAAAACCCTTGTAAATCGAAGCAATGAGGCGTACACCACCTGTCTGTTGATGCCATAGGGGGACATGGGAAGACACGGGAAGACGGCTAGAATCTTCCCAAAGTCTTCCCAAAACGGGGGTCGGGATGAAACTCACACAAGCCTCGCTTGCTCGCTTGGAAATGCCCGCTGGTAAGTCAGACCATATCGAGTTTGACGAAGCAATGCCGGGCTTTGGTGTTCGCGTCAGGGCGGGCGCTAAAGGCCTGCATCGCACCTTTATTGTTCAGTACAAAATCGGCGCGAAGCACCGCAGGATTAATCTCGGCAATGTCGCCAAGGTGAACTTGGATGACGCCCGCAAGGAAGCGAAAAAGATTTTCGGCAAGGTCGCAAACGGAGAAGACCCGGCAGCGCAAAAGACGGTCGCCAGGGCCGAGGCATCCAATACGCT
>DASSYU010000396.1:0-2744 GCA_035703125.1 Pseudolabrys sp.
TTCTTCGCCTGCGCGACATGCGAAACAAGACGGTCGAGCTCCTCGCGGATATCGGCTTTGGCAGCAAGCAGGACGGCCTCCTGGTAGAGCCGATCCGAATCGAAACGCTCCGATGCCTGGAGCAACGTGGACACCTGCTCGGCAAGACGCGCCTTTATTGCTTCCGGCTTGCGCCCCGGGGCGCTCTCCGCTCGTGCGGAGAGAACTGCGATTTCGTCGAGCCGCGTCGACAACAGCCTTCCCAGAGTTTTACCTTCTGCCTGCCGCATCTGGAGCAATGCCGCCAATGCCTCTCCGAAACCGGAGATAATCGCCGTCTCCGCGGCCCGATGCTCTTCCTCGCCCTCGTCCTCTTCGGTGACTTCAATTACACCTTTGAGCGACAAGATGCCGTCGAGGGTCGGCGGAGCTGCCTGCACCTTTCCTGAAAGGCCCTTGAGCGCCGAAAGGACCGCGCCGAGAACAGGCTCATTCACTTTCACAGTCGGTTGCGTGCCTTTGCGCTCCACAGTGAGGTTGGCGTAGACTGTGCCCCGCGAAAGTTTTTCCGTGCCGCGGGTACGCGACGGCACCTCCACTGCATCCCACCCAGCCGGAAGGCGAAAGCGCAAGTCCAGGCCCTTGGCGTTCACAGATTTTATTTCCCACGCCCACGCGTAAGCGCCGGCTACGCCGTGGCTTCGAGCAAAACCGGTCATGCTCGATAGAGCCATGGCTTCAGGGTCTCGCGTTGATACTTTCTCGAAAGTGCGGCGACCTTAGCCGCGCCAACCACACGTCACAAGGGCGGCCAGTTTACCGCCGGCTGTTCTGGTTGCCATTGCCATGCTCCAGGCCCCGCAACCGCGCAACATTCTTCTGGTGTTCGGTGTAATTGTCCGAGAACAAGTGGCCGCCGCTACCGTCGGCAACGAAGTAGATCTCCTTGGTGCGCGCCGGATTCGCCGCAGCTTCCAATGAGGCCCGTCCTGGATTGGCAATTGGTCCCGGCGGCAAACCGTCGATGACATACGTATTGTAGGGCGTTGGTTGCTCGATTTCATTCTTCTGAATTGGGCGGCCGAGCGAGCCTTTTCCACCCGTCAAACCGTAGATGATCGTCGGGTCCGACTGCAAACGCATTTTGGTCTTGAGGCGATTCACAAACACTGCCGCCACTCGCGTTCGCTCATCAGGTCGCCCGGTTTCCTTTTCTACAATCGACGCAAGCGTCACCAGCTGCTCCGGCGTCCTGACTGGCAGATCGGGCATCCGGCGCTCCCAGACATCTCGCAGCACACGCCGATGCGCTTGCTGCATACGCTGGATAATCTGCTCGCGCGTCATTCCTCTCGTGAACCGGTACGTTTCGGGCAACAGCGTTCCCTCGCGCGGAATCTCCTTAATTTGCCCCGCGAGGGCGGTGCTCTCCAGAAGCCGCGCAACGATCTGCTCGGATGTCAGTCCCTCTGGGACAGTGAAGGCGTGCTGCACCACTTTGCCTTCAATGATCGTGTCGACGACGTCGGCGATGCTCGCATGTTTGCTGAACTGATATTCGCCGTATTTGAGCTCGCCGCGCGCCCTGAGGGCTATGACGCTGCCCATGAAAATGTAGGGCTGGTCGATCACGCCCTCGCGCTGCAACACGTCAGAGATATCGCGGATCCCAAGCCCACGCGGGATATTGACCACCTTGTCCTCGGCGAGTGGCCCCGCGGCATCGAAGCGTTGCTTTCCGAAAAACAGCGCAGCGCCGACGGCGATCGAAATCACGATCAAAATTGTAAAGATTGCATTCCCGACCACGACGACCGGATGGCGCGCGCGACTGGAGCGGCGACTTGGCATTGGCACACGTTCCGGCTCGAGCGCGGCGCGCGGACTACGTGGCACTGCCGGCTTTGCACCCGGCAGGCCGTTGCCACTTCCTTCCGGCGGCAAATTGGAGTTCACCTCGTCCGCTCCACCAGTCACCACCGCCGTTTTGCCTCGCCGACGAAACACCAGCGCATGTTGCACGTTAGAAAAAATTATGGCGAAAGCTGGGGGGCCCGTCGATGCTTTTTTAGTTCGCATACCGGCTGAAAATCAGGGAAGCATTTGTTCCGCCGAAGCCAAAAGAATTCGATAGCGCCGTATCGACCTCCCGCTTGCGCATTTGATGAGGCACCAAATCGATCGGGGTATCGACCGACGGATTGTCGAGATTGATCGTCGGTGGGGCAACCCGATCACGGATTGCGAGAATCGAGAATATTGCTTCGACCGCACCCGCCGCACCGAGCAAATGGCCGATACACGATTTGGTCGAGGACATCGACGTATGGCCAGCTGAATTGCCGACCAGTTTTTGTACCGCATCGAGTTCGATCTCATCGCCCAACGGAGTCGATGTGCCATGGGCATTGATGTAGTCGATGTCGCTCGCGGAGATGCCGGCGCGACGGATCGCCGCGCTCATGCAGCGCAATGCGCCATCGCCGTCCGGCGCCGGCGCGGTGATATGGTAAGCATCGCCAGACAGCCCGTAACCAATCAGTTCCGCATAAATCTTTGCCCCGCGCGCCTTTGCATGTTCGAGCGACTCCAGCAGCACGACGCCAGCTCCTTCGCCCATGACGAAGCCGTCGCGGTCTTTGTCATAAGGCCGTGAAGCGCGCGTCGGATCATCGTTGAAACTGGTTGAAAGCGCGCGCAACGCGGAAAATCCGGCTAGCGAAATGCGGTTGACCGGCGACTCCGCGCCGCCCGCCACCATCACC
>DASSYU010000415.1:0-3418 GCA_035703125.1 Pseudolabrys sp.
TGTCTCGGTCGATTTCGACATGGATAGGGCTGGCTGCCAGCTGGCATGGGATCATTTTTTTCAACCCTTCCAGACAATAAACCGCGAGATTTCTCGACCCGAATTCATCAACTATCTAGGGTGGCGCGACCTTTGGTGGCACAAGAGACGTGACGCATACAAAAAATACGCCGATGTGATCGAAGCACTCCATTTGTACTTGGGTACGATGCCATTCAGTTTTCATTCGTGGGCCAAATTCTGTGACGAACCCCAGGACGCAATTCTCAAAGGGATGCCGATTGTCGCCTACCAGAAGCAGCAGCTTCATAAGGCCGCCGCGAACTGCGTTGAATGTGTAGTCAACTTGACACGCAAAGGAGCGAGTGTCGCCCACCAAGTTGCACTGGTAAACGCGCCCCACTTCATGGCGAGTGACCTGGCCGAAGTAGTTTATCAGCGTGCCGGTGCTGACGCCTACAAGATGGTTGCGATATGGTGCGCAGGAAAGGACGGCGATGTGACTGTATCCGTCCGATCGCGGGAACGGCCGGGCGACATCCATTGTGGGGAATTCGCCAAACTCTATGGCGGAGGTGGTCACCCAGGTGCCGCAGGATTCGACATTAGTCTCGAACAGTTGACGATGATATTTTTACCATTACCCAATTGAAGGTTCCACCAGGCGGGGTTCCCTCAGGGCAACGGCGCACGCCCGGGCTCATGCTCCATCTCCAGAATTGCATAATCGAGCTGCGTTTTGACCGCATAGAGTTGGATCGTCACGAATTTTTCTCGATAGATTGTCCTAGTCGGGTCGCAGTCGAACTCGACTATTCCAGCTTCTCCTCCAGGCCTCCCGCGGACGAGCGCGTCCAGGGCAAGGGCGCGACCGCTATCCAGATCCCACAGCCCGTTTGGGCTTGAACCACTCGACAGCCGAAAGGCAACGGATATTCTACCTTATCGGCCTCCAGGTCGCGGTCGCGACCAGTTGATCTGATTGCTGGCGAGTCTGCGAGGGCATGCAAAAATGCCGGCGTGTCCCCACTGGCGGCGACGAGGGCGGAACGATGGCGACACCACAGGAGCAACTTGCACGCCTGCGCCGCTACAACCTCTCTGTCCGGGAAAACGATCCGAAACTCGCGGAGGAAGTGCGCGATCGCGGCTTCGAGGCGATGGTCACGGAAGCGGCGTCTCCCGAGGCGGCCGAGGAAATGCTCGGCCTGGAAAGCATCACCATGCGAACCCAGCGCCCGGTGCTGGCAATCCGCGACAATGTCACCCGGCTGGTTTTCATCGACGAGGCCGACAGCAAAATCTGGGGCGAGCGGCTGACCAAAGCCAAGCCCCTGCTCGACGTCGCGATCCCGGCGGTGGGTCGCATCGATCTGACGAGCGCGCAACTCGATTGGGTCGGCACCGGCTGGCTCGTCGCGGAGAACATCATCGTCACCAACCGCCACGTGGCGCGGGAGTTCGCGGAGCGAAAAGGCGACGGCTTTGCGTTCAAGGTGGGCCTCCGCGAGCAGATGGGCGCCGACCTCGACTTTCTTCAGGAGATCGACAATCCCAAGAAGCTCGTTTTCAAGCTCCTCAGACCGCTGCATATCGAAGAGCCGCCGGGACCCGATGTCGCCTTTTTCGAGATCGAGATGGTATCGGGCGACGCGAGGCTCGCCAGGCCAATCGAGCTCGCAACTACAATCGTGGCGACGCAGGAAGTCGCGACGATCGGCTATCCGGCCTACGACAGCCGCATCCCCGAACCCGACCTGATGGAGCGCATTTACGGCAAGGTCTACAACAAAAAGCGGCTGGCGCCGGGCAGCCTAACGCGCCTCGAAGAAGTGCTGCTCTGGCATAACTGCACGACGCTGGGGGGCAATTCCGGCTCTGTCGTGTTCGACCTCAACAGCGGGCAAGCGGTGGGGCTGCATTTCAGCGGCAGCTTCCTGGTTACGAACTACGCGGTGCGCGCCGACCTGGTAAAGAAGCTGCTCGCCGACGTCCGCGCCGGCCGCGTGATCCGACGGGCCGAGACCGCATCCCGCCCTCCGCGCCCAGTCGTCCAGGCTGTGCGGCCAAGCATCGCGCGTCCAGCACGCGGCAGCGGCGCCAGCCTTACCATACCCCTAATGGTGAACATCTCGCTGGGCTTCGATAGCGCGAGCCCGACCGCGCCGGTGCGATACCGGCTGCCAGCCGCTCCGGCGGGCCGCGAGCCGCCAGAGTTCATCGCCGAGACGGAGGCTGTCGCCTCTGACTATCGCGACCGCCGCGGTTACGACCCCGCGTTCCTCGGCGAGCGGTTGGGGGTCGATCTGCCGTCGGCCGGCCGGAATGCCGACGACGTACTCGATTTCGAATTCGGCGGCGCGTCGGAGACCGAGCTACGATACGAACACTTTTCCGTCGTTATGAGCCGCAGCCGCCGCATGTGCTTCCTGAGCGCGTGCAACATCAACGGCAACCAATCGCGCAAGAGCGCGCGCGTCGGGTGGAAGTGGGATCCGCGCATTCCCAAAGCGCAGCAGATCATGCACGAGTGCTACGGCAATCCGCCGAAATTCAGCCGCGGCCACATGACGCGGCGCGAAGATCCCGGTTGGGGAAACCCTAGGACCGCCAAGCGCGGCAGCGAAGACTCCATGCACGTCACCAACACCACGCCGCAGATGCAGGCGTTTAACTCGCCGATCTGGCTCGCGCTCGAGGACTACGCCCTGCAGCATGCCCGCGAGGACGACATGAAGATTTCAGTCTTCACCGGCCCCTACTTCACCGACGATGATCCCGAAATATATGGCGTGCGCATTCCGCTCGCCTTCTGGAAGGTGATCGCGTTCATCCATGATCGGACCGGGAAGCTGTGCGCGACTGGCTATGAGATGAGCCAGGAGAAGACACTCCAGCCGGTCGAGGAATTCGTGTTCGGCGCTTTCACGTCGCCCCAGCTCGGCATCGCGACGCAGCTGCCCATCCGATCGATCGAAGCCCGCAGTGGGATCAGTTTCGGAAAGCTCGCCGCGATAGATCCCCTGGCGGGCGAGGAAGAAAGCCTGACCGGTATCGCTCCAATGCCGCTCATCTCCCTCGAGCAGATCCGGTTCGTGCAGTGAATCGGCCAGTCGAATTCAGCCGACTGTCAAGGCTTTGTCAGAGGCCCATTAGGATGATCTTCGACCAAGACCAGATCTTTGATGCGATCCTTATCATCATTGTCGGCTCGCTCTCGAGTCGCGCCGTTTCCGGCACGGCCCACTCGTTGCGACACTTGCTGCATCGTCGTGCTAGCAGGGAGAGTATGATCCCTTAGCAGGGAGATGAGGGACTCCGACTAAGGACCTCCGATAGCCCGTTGCGGAGAGGTGAGCTTTGGCTGACGACGGGATCCCAGAACTTTTGCGACTCGCCGGCGTAAGCCGGTCAGACA
>DASSYU010000163.1:0-6557 GCA_035703125.1 Pseudolabrys sp.
CGGCCATTACTGAAGCTAAAATCGGCGGGACCAATGAGCCCGCTCAAGTATTCTTCATTTGGGGCTCGGTAGGCAAACACAACTGCGCAGACTCGGAGTGCCCCTAAGACCGGCCAAGCCATTGAATTCTTTCGGCCGCTGGCTCGTGATCGATTGGCAGGATGGAATAGTGGTCACAAGCTAGGGTTAGTGAACACTGACACGTGGACATTTTTTCCAAAGCATGAGCCGGAATGACCGTACGCATCCGGCGACGGCCCCCAGACAGGTCGCTTTGGGCGGATAGCCGATTGCGCTCAGGCAGCGTGAGCGACGATCTGAGGGCGCCAATTCCAGGGCAGGAGTTCGTGAATGCGCTTGGCGGGGTGATCCGGCAGGCGGGCCAACACGTCGGCGAGCCAAGCCTGTGGATCGATGTCGTTGAGCTTGGCGCTGGCAATGAGGGTGTAGATTGCAGCCGCACGCCGGCCGCCCTCGTCGGAGCCGGCGAAGGTCCAGTTTCTTCTTCCCACGGCGACCGCCCTTAGCTCGCGCTCGGCAGCGTTGTTGGACATGCACAGGCGCCCGTCGTCGAGGAAGCGGGTGAATGCGTCCCAGCGGCTGAGGCAGTAGTTGATCGCCTTGGTGGTGTCGTTGTTCCTGGAGAGGTTGGCGCGCTGTTCGCGCAGCCACGCCTCCAGCTCCACGATCAGGGGGCGGCTACGCTCCTGACGCACGCGCAGGCGCTCTTGTGGAGCAACACCATTGATCTCGCGCTCGATGGCGAACAGGACATCGATGCGCTTGACCGCTTCGGCCGCGATCGGCGCCTTGCTGAGCCGCGCCAGATCGAAGAACTTGCGCCGGCCGTGGGCCCAGCACGCGGCCTCGACGATCGGACCCGGCTTGCGCCTGGCCTCGTAGAGCCTGCCAAAGCCGGCATAGGCGTCGGCCTGCATCAGTCCGGCATAACCCGCCAGATGCTGCTCCGGATGCTCTCCGCCACGGTCCGGCGAATAGAAGAACACCGCCGCCGGCGGCTCCGGCCCGGCAAACGGGCGATCGTCGCGCACATAGGTCCAGATCCGGCCGGTCCGGGTCTTGCCCTTGGCCAGCACCGGCACCGTGGTGTCGTCGGCGTGGATGCGTTCGGCGGCGAAGACGTGGCTGCGGATTGCCTCGACCAGCGGCATCAGGGTTGCCGCGGAGGCACCCACCCAGTCGGCGAGCGTCGAGACATCGAGGTCGACGCCTTCGCGCCGGTAGACGTCGCTCTGACGATTGAGCGGCAGGTGCAGGCCATATTTGGCGAAAAGGATATGGGCCAGCAGCCTGGGCCCCGCACGTCCACGCGCGATCGGGTGCGAGGGGGCCGGCGGCTGGGCAATCGCTTCGCAGGCCCGGCAGACGAACTTCTCGCGCACATGCTGGATCACCTTCCACTGGCGTGGAACGAGCTCCAACATCTCGGTCACGTCCTCGCCGACCTTGCGCAACCGGCTATCGCCACAGCAGGGACAGGCCGCTGGCATCGGATAGACAAGGCGCTCCCGTGGCAAATGCTCCGGCAGCGGCCGGCGCGCTGGCTTGCGCCGCTCGAACGAGAGCACCGTGATCTTGTCGGCTGCGGCGATCTGCGCCGCGGTCTCGGCTTGCGCGGCGTTCTCCTCGAGATCGGCGAGCTGCAGCTCGAGCTGATCCAGCAATGATCCGCGTTCCGTGGACTGTCCGAACTGCTCGTGCCTGAGCTTCCTGATGGTGAGCTTGAGCTTCTCGATCAGCAATGTCCGCGCCTGGGCTTCCGCCTCCGCGGCCAAGCGGGCGGTCCGCTCGGCACGCAGCATCGCCTTCAGCGTGGTCACATCGTCGGGGAGAGAATCATCGGCGTCCATCGCCGAGAAGAGAATCACAATCCGCAGGCCCTGTCCGGACTGCAAATCATGTGGTCGATTCAAATCCCGGAGATCAGCCCGCCGCCTGCGGCCGCCATGTGCGTTGCGGCATTCGCCAGTCAATCCCCTCCAACAGATAGCCAAGCTGGGCCGGTGTGATCGTCACCACGCCATCCACCGACGATGGCCAGAGAAAGCGGCCGCGCTCCAGCCGTTTAGCATAAAGCGACATTCCCAGCCCATCATGCCAAAGGATCTTGATCAGCTTGCCGCTCTTGCCACGGAAGACATAGAGATCGCCGCCGTGCGGGTCGCGCCTGAAGGCTTCCTGCACCAGCAAGGCCAGCGAGTTCATGCCGCGGCGCATATCGGTGTGGCCGGTCGCAATCCACACCCGCACACCCGATGCAACGGGGATCATCCCCGCCGTCCATCGGCCAGCGCCGCGACCGTGGCCTTCAGCGTCGCCGCGTCGACCGTGCCCGTAATCCGCATCCGAGCTCCGGCCGCAAACTCGATCTCGATCGCCCCGCTGCCGGCCGGCCCGACGGGGCCAGGCGTTACCCCCGAGTCCGAAACCACCCGAGCTGCTACGAAGCCGATTTGTTGCCCGGTCGCGTCCTTCGGCTCAGGACGAAACAACTGCCGCCATCGCAGCAGCAATGAGCGCGAAAGGCCGTATCGTCGTGCCGTCGCCGCAACCTGGCGCGGCGCCTGTAAGCTCTCCAGGACAATCCTGAGCTTCTCAGCCTCAGACCAGCGCCGCCGTCGGCCTGTATCCACCACTTCAAGCCGTTCGACTTGGGCACTGCGCCTATCACTGTCCATAAGGACAGTTCTCAACAACAAGCCTCACTCGGCAAGGCGGCCTTCACCGGACGGATACCGTAAACCGTATCAAACCGCGCTTACGCAGTGAAGACAGCGCCCGTGATACCGTCTCTAAGGTCAGCCCTAGATAGTCTGTAAGCGTGTAGGTGCCCCCACGTAGCGGATGATGTTCGATTGTCAGAGACTCTCCTGGTGATTTGTCCCAGGAGTTCATGAGAGCGAACATATGTCTGATAGCAAGACTTTCGAAGTTATCACGGCCACACCCGAGCGGCTTGAGGTCAGTCCGGGGCGGAGCTACCGCACCTGGTCGCGGGAGGCGAAGGAACGGATCGTCAAGGAAACCTTTTTGCCGGGGGCGAACGTGTCGGTGATCGCGCGGTCCCACGGGCTCGATCCGTCGCAGTTGTTTGCGTGGCGACGCAAAGCGCTGGCCTCGGGACTGGTTGCACCGGTTTCTGGGGGGCGAGACCAAGCGGTCAAGTTCGCGCGGTTTGATGCGGTGACGAGCGAGATGGTGGAAATCGTGATCGGCGATGTTGTGATTCGTGTCGGCAGCGATGTGGAGCCTGAGCGGCTTGCCGCCGTAATCCGGGCGGTTCGGCAGGCATGATCCCGGCGGGCGTTCAGGTTTACGTGGCCAGCACGCCGGTCGACTTCCGCAAGGGATCGACCGGCTTGATGGCGCTGGTGCGAGATGGTGGGGCCGACCCATTCAGCGGCGCGCTGTACGTGTTCCGTTCGAAACGAGCGGATCGGATCAAGGCGGTTTGGTGGGACGGCAGCGGGGTGTGCCTGTTTGCCAAGACGCTTGAGGAAACAAAGTTCTGCTGGCCGAAGATTGCGCCGACCCGGGTGCAGCTGAACCATGCGCAGTTGCTCGCGCTGATCGACGGGCTGGACTGGACGAAGGTGCGTCCGGTAGCCGTGAAGCGCCCGGAATCGGTGGGCTGACGACCTGCGGCGAATTGAATCAGAGCGGCTGAAAGGTTTGGGAAATTGGCAGCGACTCTGCTGTGATGGCGGCGATGACGACGCCTGTTGCAGAGCTTCCGACGACCCTTGCCGAAGCCCATGCGCTGATCCTCGCCTTGGCGGAAGAGCGGGCGGCAATCGAGGCCGAGAACAGCCGCATCGCCTCTGAGATGGCAACACTGACTGCCGCGAACGCCGATCTAACCGCGGTCAACCAGGCGGCCGACGCGCGGATCGTGGAGCTGACGGCGATCGTGAAGATGTTGGAGCGCACGCTTTACGGCACGCGCTCGGAACGCTTGCGTAGCGACACGCCGAGCGACGAGCAGATCGCCTTCGTATTTGACGAGATCGCCACCGGCGTGGCGGCGATTGAAGCCGAACTAGCCAAGGCAGGCGGCAAGGACAAGCCGAAACGAGCGCCGCGGCCGCGCAAGGAGTTCGGCGCTCATCTCGATCGGGTGGAGATCGTCATCGAGCCCGAGGTGCCCCCTGGTTGCGAAGGGTTGGAGAAGGTCCTGATCGGCGAAGATGTGTCGAGGCGGCTGGACGTGACGCCGGCGAAGTTCCGCGTGATCGTCACGCGCCGCCCAAAATACGCCTATCGCAACCGCGACGGCGTGCTCCAGGCCCCAGCACCCGCCCATCTGATCGAGAGCGGCCTTCCAACTGAAGCGCTTCTCGCTCAGATCGCGGTGGCCAAATATGCCGACGGGCTGCCCCTTTACCGGCAGGAAGCGATCTACGCACGTGACGGCGTCGATCTCGACCGATCGTTGATGGCGCAATGGATGGGCAAGGTCGGCTTCGAATTGCAGCCGCTGGCCGACTATGTGCTGGAGAAGATCAAGCAAGGCGAACGGATCTTCGCCGACGAGACGACCCTGCCAACGCTGGCTCCCGGATCCGGCAAGACGCAAAAGGCCTGGCTGTGGGCCTATGCGCGCGACGATCGGCCATTTGGCGGCATCGGTCCACCGATAGTCGCTTATCGCTTTGAGGACAGTCGCGGCGGCGAATGCGTCGAGCGGCATCTGGCGGGCTTTACCGGCATCCTGCAGGTCGACGGCTATGCCGCCTACAATCGGCTCGCCAGGTCAGTGGGGGCCAATGAGGGCGTGACGCTGGCAGCGTGCTTTGCCCACGTCAGACGGCGGTTCTACGAGCTTCACGTCAATGAGAGCTCGCAGCTGGCGACGCAGACC
Organism: Pseudolabrys sp.; assembly: GCA_035703125.1. GTDB lineage: Bacteria > Pseudomonadota > Alphaproteobacteria > Rhizobiales > Xanthobacteraceae > Pseudolabrys. Next base: position 4,883 of record DASSYU010000163.1, read on the forward strand.
GTCACGACGATGGCTGGGCTCTGGGAGATCGAGGCCGACATCCGCGGCCAGGATCCCGCAACGCGGGTGAAAGTACGCCAGGAAAAGTCCGCCACCATCGTCGCAGCGCTCTTCGATCTGTGGGAGAAGGAGCTGCCCCGCCTGTCCGGCAAATCCAAACTCGCCGAGGCGATCCGCTATGCCACATCCAGGCGCACCGCTCTCGAGCGCTTCCTGAGCGACGGCCGCATCGAGATCGACTCCAACACCGTCGAGCGGGCGATCCGGCCACAAACCATCACCAGAAAAAACGCGCTCTTCGCCGGCAGCCATGGCGGTGGCCGGACCTGGGCGACCATCGCCACGCTTCTGCAGACCGCGAAGATGAACGACGTCAATCCGCACGCCTGGCTCACACAAACTCTCGAGCGGATCGCGCAGGGCTGGCCGATCACTCAGATCGATGCGCTCATGCCCTGGCACTTCAAAGCCTGAACGGCTTCAGCTTGACGCTTACGATTGACCTTATGGACATGCATAAGGACAATCATCAGGTCATCGGCCTGGAAGTAGTCAACACCGGCCGGCGACGTCGGTGGACGAACGAAGCGAAGCTCCGGATTGTGGAGGAGAGCCATTCCTGCCCACGGCAGGCCTCGGCGACGGCGCGGCGACACGGGATTTCCAACCAACTGTTGTTTTCCTGGCGCAAGGCATTTCGCGAGGGGCGGCTTGGAGCGTCCGACGCCGTCGGGTTTGTGCCCGTGCTTGTGGAGCCGGAGACGACATCTCCTGGTGAGTGTGCTGCACGAAATTCCGGTCGGATTGAGATCGTGAGTGGGAACGGACGGCGGATCATCGTTGATCGCGGTGTTGACGTGGCGACGCTGCTGCGGATCGTGCGAGGGCTGGAGACTCTGCGATGATTCCAATCCCGACTGGTGCCCGGGTTTGGCTTGCGACGGGCTATACGGACATGCGTCGCGGCTTCCCGTCGCTGGCTTTGCAGGTGCAGGAGATCCTGAAGCGGGATCCTCTCAGCGGTCATTTGTTCTGCTTTCGCGGGCGCAGATGCGATCTTTTGAAGGCGATTTGGCATGATGGCCAGGGAGCATGCCTGTTTACCAAAAGGCTCGAGAGAGGAAGATTCATCTGGCCTTCGGTTGCTGGTGAAGCAGTGACGATCTCTCCGGCGCAGCTTTCCTACCTGTTGTCCGGCATCGACTGGCGCAATCCTCAAGAAACGTGGCGTCCAACGCGAGTTGGATAGCATTTTGCGATTGAAGCTGCCGGAAAATCTGATTCACTGGCTTCGTGACGCTGAAACCGGACGATCTTCCCTCTGACCTTGTGAGTGCCCTGGCGGCGCTGCAGGCTGAGCGTGAAGCGCGACAGAAAGCCGAGGCGGATGCCGCCAGCTGGCAGGCGAAAGCCACTAATGCGCAGGCGAAACTGTCGGATACCGAGGCGTTGATCGCGCATCTTGAGCTGCGGATCGAGAAGCTCAAACGCGAACTGTATGGGCAGCGCTCCGAGCGCACGGCACGGCTGATCGAGCAGTTGGAGTTGGAGCTCGAAGAACTCGTCACCACGGCGAGCGAGGATGAACTTGCCGCGCAGGCCGCAGCGGCGAAGACGCAGAAGGTCCGCCCCTTCATGCGCAACCAGCCGGAGCGCAAGCCCTGGCCGGATAACA
>DASSYU010000165.1:0-4409 GCA_035703125.1 Pseudolabrys sp.
CGCGGCATCGCCGAAGCCTGCAAGGTGCTCGATTTTCCGGTCGTGTCCGGCAACGTGTCGCTCTACAACGAGACCAACGGCCGCGCGATTTTGCCGACGCCGTCGATCGGCGGGGTCGGTCTCATCGAAGACTTTGCAAAAGCGGCGACGCTGGCCTTCAAGCGTGCCGACGAGGCGATCATTCTGGTCGGCGAAACGACGGGTTGGCTCGGCCAATCAATGTATTTACGCGAGTTGTGCGGCCAGGAAGAGGGCGCGCCACCGCCGGTCGATCTCACCGAGGAGCGCGAGAATGGCGATTTTGTCCGTGCGCTGATCCTCGACGGGGCGGTGACGGCGGCGCACGACCTTTCCGACGGCGGCCTTCTTATTGGGCTCGCCGAAATGGCGATGGCCTCCGGGATCGGGGCCAGGCTCGATGCTGCTCCTTCAGATATTCCGTCCCACGCCCATTGGTTCGGCGAGGATCAGGCGCGCTATCTTGTCACGGTGCCGGCGGACAAGGCGGCTGGCGTGCTGGCGCGGGCAAGGGCCGTGAACGTGCCGGTGTGGGCAATCGGGAGAACGGGCGGCGACACGTTGACGCTTGCGGGCGAGCGTCCCATCCTAGTCACGATTCTTCGGGAGCGGTTTGAATCATGGCTTCCGGCTTACATGGCCGGAGAGCTGTAAGGTTTGCGAGGACCTGCCGATGGCCATGGATGCCGTCGAAATCGAGCGCTTGATCAAGGCGCACATTCCCGATGCGGAGGTCACGATCCGGGATCTCGCGGGCGACGGCGACCACTATGCCGCGACCGTCATCTCGCCATCGTTCAAGGGCAAGTCGCGCGTGCAGCAGCATCAACTGGTCTACGAAGCACTCAAGGGGCAAATGGGCGGCGTGCTGCATGCGCTCGCTTTGCAGACCGGCACGCCGTGACAAGCCGCGTCTCCGTGCTTGCGCCCAAAGGCGCAATCGAGCCAACCGGTACCTGGGGTCTCGGCGCACGCGCCGGTGATTTCGTATTCATCGCCGGTATGCGCGGCATCAATCCTGTCGATAATAAACTCGTCGAGGGTGACGAGGCGCGCATTCGCCAGGCGTTCATGAATATGAGGCTGATCGCCGGGTCGGAAGGCGCAAGCCTCGCCGATTGTGTTCGCCTCACGGTTTTCGTCACCGACATGGGCCGGCTGCGTCCGCTGGTAAACAAGGTCCAGGAGGCGCTATGGGACGGCGGCCCGTATCCGCCGCGCACGATCATTGAGGTCAGCCGGCTGAACCAGGACGATAATTTCGAGGTCGAGGGCACATTTTATGCCCCGAAAAGCCGGTAAATTCGGTAGATGCTCTTGGGTTGGCGGTAACTTCTTTGGTACATATATCGACGATCACGGGCGCGTATGCCGCTCAACAGGACGAAATTCCATGGGAATCGACCAATTCATCGACAATGAAGTGAAGGGAAACGACGTGGTGCTGTTCATGAAAGGCACGCCGCAGTTTCCGATGTGCGGGTTTTCGGGCCAGGTGGTCCAGATCCTCGATCATCTTGGGGTCAGCTACAAAGGCATCAACGTGCTGGAGTCCGACGAGATCCGGAACGGCATCAAGACCTATTCCAACTGGCCAACGATTCCGCAGCTCTATGTGAAGGGCGAGTTTGTCGGCGGTTGCGACATCGTGCGTGAAATGTTTCAAGCCGGCGAACTTCTGCAGGCCCTGAAAGAGAAGGGCGTGGCCGTACGCCAGACTGCCTGAGGCGCGTCTCCCTAAGCGGCCGGGACAAAGCGATAGGCATTGTCCTTGCGCTCGACCGTTCCCACGCCAGGATAAGGCAGGTGGAAGCCGATCAGTTTCGAGCGATCGGCGGCGAGCCGGTCGAGCAGTTTGCGCCTCGTTGTGACCGCCTGGTCCGGCACATGATCGCCGGCATACGTCCATTCGGGATGCCGGAAATAAATCGGTGCGTCTATGAGGACATCGCCACCGACGATTAGCCCGTCGGCGCCGGCAAGCTCGATTGATACATGACCTTGGGTATGGCCGGCGGTGTCGATAAGGCGTAGACCGGAAACGATTTCATCACCGGCTTTGACCATTTTCACTTTGCCCTTGATCGCTGCGTAATTGCGGCGCGCACCGGTAACAAATCCTGCGCGTTCTGACGGCAATCCGCGGGTCGCACTGTCGCCGGTCCAGAAATCCCATTCCGCGCTGGCGACGTAAAATGTCGCGTCCGGTATCACCAGCTCGTCGAGCTCATCGACCGTGCCCCATAAATGGTCGGGGTGGCCGTGGGTGAAGATCACTTTGGTAATCTTGCTTTTGTCGATGCCTGCGGCTTTGAGATTGTCCCACAGCCTGCCAGCAGTCGGCATGAAGCGTTCGCCCGATCCCATATCGATCAAGATCAGGTCGTTGGCGGTACGAATCAGCGTGACGTTTGTGGGTGAATTGTATCTATCACCGGTTTGACCCGCAGCCCTAAGCAGCACTTCGCGTTCGGTGGGCGGAGCATTGGGTGCGAGGGAGCTAGTCGGCAATACCAGGTAGCCGTCGCTTACGATCGTGACGTCAAAGGCACCGTGCCTGAAAGCGTAGGGCGTGGCCGCAAGAGCGGGCAGGGTGCGCGCGGCAAGGCCCGCAGCGGTTGCGGCGAGAAACGTGCGGCGATCGAGTGTCGACATTTGTACGCAAATGCAATGACGGAGGCGGATTGCCTTCTACGCCAAAGCGACGCCGCCCGCCACCTGCATGAGGCGGGCGCTGACGCGTGTTTTTTCGGCGAACTACTTTAGCCGGTTCATCAGCAGATAGATGACACCCAGGACGAGCGCCAGGCCGACCAGGCTCGGCGTCGGGACGGAACTTGCGAACTTCGTCACATTGTCAGCGACTGACAGCACGAAGCCCCCGGAGCCTTGTCCGAGGATCAGATAGATCAGCATGATCGCGAGAATGCCGACGAAGCCGAGCTCGACGAACTCCCACAGAAGCTCTTTCGCGTAGGCCATGTTGGCCATGAATTTGCGCATGGCGGAACCTCTTGATGACACGTACGACCAATGGGTGGGGAGCGTCGCTCCCCACCCCGATTGCGTCAGCAATTCAGTCTAGACTGAACGTACCGCTTGGCTCAGGCCATTTTCCGGTTTGAGAACAGCCAGAGGACGATCCCGAGTGTGATTAGACCGACGAGACCGTTGGCACCCATGTCCTTCACCCAGCCCATGATGTTCGCTGTCACGGCGCCGAAGAACGGAAGGTTAGCCCCAACCAACAACGAGAGCACAATCGCCAATGCCAGGAGCATCAGCGCTAATTCCGTCAACGCCCCGATCCACTCTTTGAGAGTATCGATCCCTTTCATTGCGGAGTCTCCCTAGGCATGTCCTCACTGATTCGAGGACCGCGCGTCGTTATTAGCGCTTTTCGGCTACTAAATGTAGAGGTTTGTCGCAATGTAGCCACAAAATAACCTGTGCACTTCCGCTTTAATGGGGGATAACTCGCGAATCACGGGACGAATTGGCACGGCGGGGCAAGTGATTCGCCCGAGCTGAAACGGCCGGCGCGGGGCGCCGGCCGTCGGATTTTGAACGCTGCTGCGATCGGTTAACGCGAGTAATATTCGACGACGAGGTGCGGCTCCATCTGCACCGCATAGGGCACATCCGTGAGGAGCGGCACGCGAGCGAGCTTCGCAGTCACCTTCGAGGTGTCGACCTCGATGTAGTCGGGCACGTCACGCTCGGCTAACGCCTGCGCTTCCAGAACCAGCGCAAGCTGCCTGGACTTTTCCTTCACCTCGACGACGTCGCCAACTTTCACCCGATAGCTCGGGATGGTGACGCGCTTGCCGTTCACCTTGATGTGGCCGTGATTGATGAACTGACGCGCGGCAAAGACCGTCGGCACGAACTTGGCCCGGAAGATCAGCGCATCGAGGCGCCGCTCCAAGAGGCCGATCATGTGTGCGCCGCTGTCGCCCTTGAGCCGACGTGCTTCCTGGTAGATCCCACGGAACTGCCGCTCGGAAATGTTGCCGTAATAGCCGCGCAGCTTCTGCTTGGCCTTGAGCTGCACACCGTAGTCGGAGAGCTTACTCTTGCGGCGCTGGCCGTGCTGGCCAGGGCCGTATTCGCGCCGGTTAACCGGACTCTTCGGCCGACCCCAGATGTTCTCGCCCATCCGGCGGTCGATCTTGTACTTGGATTCCATGCGCTTGGTCATTCGCGTCCTCGATTATCATTGCTGTTGGCCTGAGGATCGCGCCCTCCTCTGTCCCGGCAGGGCCGGAACCGACAGGCAGGGCCTCGAAAGCGCAAGGTCTTGCCGCGGGTCGCGAAACGCCCGGCAGACCTCAAGGATCGCCGGGCGCGCGGGTTTTAGGGGCATCGGAACGGCCTGTCAAACGGGCCCA
>DASSYU010000167.1:0-3793 GCA_035703125.1 Pseudolabrys sp.
ATAAGTCCGTCGTTGTTCTTCGTCAGTTCTTCGGCTTCCACAAGCAACCGACCGATGTCGGGGTCCAGTCCGGCACGCTCGCCGATCACCCGCACACGAATGTTGTTCTGATGCAGTTCGGCGAGGTCATTGCGCACGAAACGGCGCAGCAGTCCCATCAATTCGTCGATTTCACTTGCCGGGCGTGACCAGTTTTCCGCACTGAACGAAAAAATGGTGAGGATCTTGATTCCCATTTCACCGGCGGCGCGCACGGTGCGCCGAAGCGCTTCCACCCCGCGACGGTGACCTTCGGCGCGAGGCAGTCCACGTGTCGCCGCCCAACGGCCGTTGCCATCCATTATAATGGCAACATGGCGCGGCATATCGAATGCCGCCGCATCGAGATGAATTTCGGCCTCGGGCATGCAACGCGACCTCAGACCGTGAGGATCTCCTTTTCCTTTCCAGCCAGCATGTGATCGATTTCCGCGATGCCGGCGTCGGTCGCCTTCTGAATTTCAGTGGAGAAGCGCTCGTGATCGTCTTTACTGATCTTGTGATCCTTCTCCAGCTTTTTGATGACATCCATGGCGTCGCGCCGGACATGACGCACGGCCACACGCGCCGTTTCGGCGTATTTGTGCGCCAACTTCACCAATTCCTTGCGGCGTTCCTCGTTGAGTTCGGGAATCCGCAGACGGATCGTCTGGCCTTCCGTCGCCGGCGAAAGCCCGAGATTGGAATTTACAATCGCCTTTTCCACCGGGTGGACCAACGAGCGGTCCCACACATTCACCGAAATTAGCCGTGGCTCTGGCACGCTGACAGTCGCCACCTGATTGAGCGGCATTTGCGCGCCGTAGGCCTCGACCATCACAGGATCGAGGAGATGCGCGGATGCGCGGCCGGTCCGCAAGCCGGACAATTCCGTTTTCAGCACGGCGCTTGCGCCCTGCATGCGTCGTTTGACCTCGTTGATGTCATGCGTCGTCATGTTTGTCATTGAGATCCCCCGGAACAGCCTCCCTGGTTTTCAAAGCAGCTGCGTCAGAACCTTTTTACAAAGGCGCAAACGGCGCGGTCAGCAAGTTATCCGACAACCGTCGCGTGACCTTTGCCGCGCAGCACGGCTTCGATGGCACCCTTTTGTGCGACCGAGAATACGATGATAGGCATACGGTTTTCGCGGGCAAGCGCGAAAGCCGCGCCATCCATCACCCTCAGATCTTTCTCGATCGCTTCCTGATGGCTGATTTTGTCGTATCGCTTGGCCTTGGGGTCCTTTTTCGGATCAGCGCTGTAAACCCCGTCGACATTCGTTGCCTTGAGCACCGCCTGCGCCTCCAGTTCCGCCGCGCGCAGCACAGCGGTGGTATCGGTCGTGAAGAACGGATTTCCGGTGCCGGCGGCGAGCAAAACCACGCGCCCCTTGCCGAGGTTCTTCATTGCGCGTTTGCGGTTGTAAGTCTCACAGACCGACGGCATCGCCAGCGCGGACAACGTGCGCGCCTCGCGTCCGGCCCGCTCGATGGCCGCTTCAAGCACGAGGCAATTCATGACTGTCGCGAGCATGCCCATCGTATCGCCTACAGGCCGCGGCACGCCGCGTTCGGATACTTCAACGCCACGAAAGATATTGCCGCCGCCGACGACGACGCCGAGCTCGACGCCGAGTTTGGCGGCCGCCGCGAGGTCGGTCGCCAGACGTTCGACCGTTGCCTGATCTATTCCGAAACCGCTGGTGGCCGATAACGCTTCGCCCGACAGTTTGACGATCGCGCGGCGATAGACCGGGTCACTCATTCATTGCGATCCTTTTTGGGATCGCCGAGAGCGCGGGCGGCCGACGTTCGATCAAGCCTGACCGGCGGCGGCCGCGACCTCGGCGGCGAAATCGGTTTCCTGTTTTTCGATGCCCTCACCGAGCGCGTAGCGGACGAAGCCTGCGACCTTTATCGGCCCGCCCGCCTTGCCCTCGGCTTCCTTCAGTACCTGCGACACGCTCTTCTTGTCGTCCCGGATATACGGCTGATCGAGCAGGCAGACTTCCTTGTAGAAGGTCTTTAGTCCCGACTCGACGATCTTGTCGATCACGTTAGCCGGTTTGCCCTGCTGCTTGAACTTGTCGGCGAGCACATTCTTCTCGCGTTCCACAACCGCGGGATCGAGTCCGGACGGATCGACCGCTTGCGGGTTGGCGGCGGCGACATGTTGCGCCAAAAGCCTCGCAAGCTCGGAGAGCTCGTCGGTCTTGCCGGGCGATTCCAGCGCGACGATCACGCCGATCTTGCCGAGACGGTCTGTGACCGCATTGTGGACATAGGAGCCGATTGCGCCTTTGCCGACGGAAAGCCCGGCGGCACGGCGCAGCGTCATGTTCTCGCCGATCTTCGCGATCGTGTCCGAGATTGATTCGGCCACAGTGATACTGCCGGCTTTCGCTGCGTTAATTTTCTCAACATCAGTGCCGGCCGTCAGCGCCACGTCGGCGATCATCTTGACGAGCCCCTGGAACAGATCGTTGCGCGCAACGAAGTCAGTCTCCGAGTTGACCTCGACGACGACACCCTTGGTACCCTGCACCTGGACGCCGATCAGGCCTTCGGCTGCGACACGGCCCGCTTTTTTTGCTGCCTTGGACAGACCTTTCTTGCGCAGCCAGTCCTGCGCCGCAGTCATGTCTCCGTTGGTCTCGGAGAGGGCTGCCTTGCAGTCCATCATTCCGGCGCCGGTCGACTCGCGCAACTCCTTGACCATTTGTGCGCTGATATTTGCCATCGAACCTTATCCTTAATCCGCTCCGGCCGCAGTGCGCGGCCGGCGGTACTTGTAACGAGAGACGACGGCGGATTATTCCGCCGTCAATTCCTTGGCCTTGGCGATCCAACCCGGCACGCGGCCCGGCAGGCCGACTTCCTCGCCAACGTTGTGCGCAGCCTTTTCGTTGAGCTCGGCAATCTGCGAATAGTGGAAGATGCCGAGATCGTTGAGCTGTTTTTCGATCGCCGGTGACACACCGGGCAGCTTCTTGAGATCGTCGGCAACCCCACGCGGACCGGGCAACTGTTCGAAGCCGAGATCGCTAGCGGCAGGAGCCGTCGGAATTTGTTCGGCGACCACAGGCTTTTCTGCCGCGCCTATATCGACACCCATCTCGCCTTGCGCACGTGAGATCCCATCGATTGCCGCTTTTGCAATGAGGTCGCAATAGAGCGACACCGCGCGGCTCGCATCGTCATTTCCCGGAACGACATAAGTGATGCCGGCCGGATCGCAGTTGGTGTCGACGACGGCGGCCACCGGAATATTGAGGCGCTGGGCCTCCTTGATCGCAATGTCTTCCTTGTTGGTGTCGATCACGAACAGAAGATCGGGGACGCCGCCCATGTCCTTGATGCCGCCGAGCGAGCGATCGAGCTTGTCGCGCTCGCGCTGCATCGTCAGACGCTCTTTCTTGGTGTAGCCCGCGGCTTCGCCGGTGTTCAGCATTTCATCGAGCTTGCGCAGCCGCGCGATCGACGCAGAGATCGTCTTCCAGTTGGTCAGCGTGCCGCCGAGCCAGCGCGAATTCACGTAATACTGTGCGCTACGCTTGGCTGCGTCGGCGATCGAATCCTGCGCCTGCCGCTTGGTGCCGACGAACAGGATGCGCCCGCCTTTGGCGACCGTGTCGCTCACGGCCTGCAGCGCACGATGCAGCATCGGCACGGTCTGCGCGAGATCGACGATATGGATGTTGTTGCGAGTGCCGAAGATGTACGAGCCCATCTTCGGGTTCCAGCGGTGGGCCTGATGGCCGAAGTGCACGCCA